>NZ_JAFMPL010000040.1:0-59554 GCF_019038455.1 Nocardia noduli | reverse complement strand
CGCCCCGACCCGTCCGCCAATGCCACCAGCGCGTCGGCACGTCGCTGCGGCATGGTCCGCGGATCCTGCCCGCACACCTGCAAACTCATCTCCCGCAGCCGCATGGCCACCGTCTGCGCTCCCGGCGCGGGCAGCAGTCCGTCGAATACGGCCATACTGTCCTGCACCGCCCGAATCCGCACATCACGCTGATCCTGCCGAAGTTCCCGGCGACGTTGCGCCCCACGCGGATCCAACCGTGCCGCCCACCGTCGCGCCGCCTGCCGCAGCCGCGCGGGTTCGGTCCGCTCGGCGACCTCGATCAACCGCGTCTCCACCACCCCCGCGACCTCCCGCGACAGCCCGCGCGTGCTGTCCACGATCACCCGCACCTTCGCCAGATCGATCCGCCCCGCCTCGAAGGCCAGCCGCGTCCGCGGCAACGACTCCTCCAACGCCAGCCCGATATCGATCAGCGCCCCCGCCGTCGCCTCGTCGGCGTGCACCGCGACGGCCACCTCACTCGCCGCGAACTCCCCGGCCCGCACCCCACCCGGCCCCGGCTCCACACTCTCGGCCCGATGCCGCCGATACAACTCGCGCACGGCGAAGACCTCCGCCGCCTGCGCCCGTGCCGCCGCCCCGTGCGCGGCCCGAAGGGCATCGATCAACCCTTCATCGCTCATGGCCCCGAAGTCCATGGAAAAGCTCCGATTAGACTCGAACATGCGTTCGATCGTAACGCGTGCGCCCCACTCCCACCACCGCTATGCCCAGGCGATTTGGAAGCCGACACGGCAGTGGTGTAACTTTCTTCAAGCGCGAGGGAAACCGAGCGCGATAACCAGGGGCTATGGCGCAGCTGGTAGCGCACCACACTGGCAGTGTGGGGGTCAGGGGTTCGAGTCCCCTTAGCTCCACCCATTTTCCCAGGTCAGGCCTGGTATTGCACCGGGCCTGACCTGCTTTATTCGACCCAACCCCACGGAAACCCCACGTTTTCGATTGAAAATCGTGCGTTGGAGAGTTCGTTGATGAGGATGAACGCGCCCGCGTCGCGGTTTTCGGTGTACTTGTCGGCGATCACGATAGGACTCAGACGCAGAGTGATCGAGCCGATATCGTTGAGTGCCAACTCTGTTGACCGGTCGTGTTCGTCGAGGTTTCCGGATCGAGTCGTGAGTGCAGTTCCTGGAGGGTCGCCCGGACGGGTGGAGGTGGTGTGTTCGAGCGACAGTCGAGCGCCCGCTCGCAGCGGGGTCGCACCGAACCAGCAGACGATGGCGTCGAGCTCACATGTACGCACCTGGTTGTGGCGCTTCGGAATCGCCACTCATCAGGACCGTGCCTCGTTCGAAGTCGATACAGTCGGCCAGTCGCACCGAGACCGACAGTGGCGCCACCCTGACCACGCGCTGCTCGTGGAGAAGTATCTACGGAAGTGACGGTACTGGTTGCGCCCGAGAGTTAGGACAGTGACCAGGTCCGTAGGCGTCATTGTGCACTTCGAACCCGCGCCTGTCGTGCCCAGTCGGCATCCCAGAATTGCCTTCTCGATCGACGCGGCCACCGCGACTTCGGAAGCTGATCGTCCCCGATCGAGTGGTCGGTGCGTGGCACCGCGTTTCCACCGCGATTGCCTTGACTATGCCGAGTCGGTTGTACACGGGCGTGCGGCGTCGTACCCTTCCTGGGGCGTCGGGGGAACGGACCACTCGGTGTCCGCGACAGGGGGATTGCGATGAGGCACACAACGATCACATCGTTGACCGGGGTCGGGCTGTTCGAAATGACACTCGACAGCGGTCGGCTTCCCGTTCAGGTCACCGTGCGCAAGGACATTCACCGCGTGCTGAATCCCGACCAGTTCGCCGCTGCCGCCATGACGTCCTACTACCTCGCACTCTGGCAGCACGACGCGGCGACGATCGCACGAGGTGATTTCGCGGCACTCAGTGCCCGGCCACGCCGACGTGCACTGATCACCACTTTGCTCGGCACACGTAACCGTGCCGAGTTCGAGTCCGTCGAGCGCGCCGCCCACGGGGATATCGAATTCGTCGGTACCGGGCCGATTACCGATTTCGGTGCCCCGTCCGTGCGAATCGCCGCAGGCCTCGGCCGCATCGATTCCATAGAGATCGACCGACGCTGGGCAGTCGTGGCGCAGCCGCCCGACATCGGCTACGACATCATCGAGTGCGCGAACCAGATCCGGCAACAGCGTCCGACATTCCGCGTGGACGATTCCTGGGCGAATCTCTCGGACGAGGCGCTGGAACAGGAACTGGAAATTTATCGGGACTACATGAACAGGAACTTTTGATGGGGGAATTCCAGGTCGATCTGACGCATCTGGTAGAGGCATCTGCGGCATGGGGAGACGCGAGCGAAGTGCTTTCGACCGCTGCGATTTCTGCGCAGGCTATCCAGGACAGTCACAAGGAAATTATCTGGGGAATCTTTGCTGATGCCTGGACCGCTCAAGCCAAGGCCGCAGAGTACATGCACGACCGACTAGCCGAAGCTAGTACCGAGACACACGCTATCGAGAATGTCCTCGCGCACGTCGCCAAAGTCTACGGAGCCCACGACGAGGAACTCGCCGCCGCCATCGCCAGGTTACATGGAGATAGCTGATGGGTGCCGATAAAACTCTCCAAAATATCAACGATGCGATTCAGGCATTCGCCGACAAGGTCGAAGAAGTAAAAAACACCCCCGACGACGTCGACAAAGCATTCCGGCTCCTCGCTGTCGCGATGTCCTCGAACGAGGGGAACATCGTTCCGGTCATCGGCCCGATCGTCGGCGGTATCGCCGGATGGTTCAGACAAGACGATTTCTCCGGGACCCTCAGCAGCAACAAGGATGAGATAAAGGCCAAGATTCGGGAGCTGCTCCAAGACCTGCACGATGGCATCGAGGCCATGAAGGCGCCGGTGGCATTCTTGCAGACCAGCGGCGACTGGTTGGTTCTGCAAACGAAGATCGGTGAGGCTCAGAACGACGAGGTCGACAAAGGCAACCTCAGTGGATATTGGAAGGGTGCGGCTTCGCTGGCGTACCTCAACAGCCGCATCAAGCAGGATACCGCCCTGGATTCCGCGAAGGCTATCTGCGGCAACGTGCAGAAGAGTTTGGTGTCCATTTCCAACGCGGCCTGGACATTCTATTCCGACATGGCCGCGAAGCTGACCGACTTCCTGGTGAAGTTCGCCACCGCCCTCACCAAGATATCCACGCTCATCGAATCCCCGTGGGGCATCTCGGATGCCATCGATCTACTCGGTTCCATCATTACCGAGGCTGTCAGTATCGGAACCAAACTCACCACCGCACTGTTGACCGAATACAACGTCATCAACGAGATCACTGCTGCCACCCAGAATCCCAAGGGCTTCTTCAAGAACAAGTGGCCACAGAGTACGTCCACCGATTTCGACAGGAATTCGCAGACAGTCGATTGGACAGCCGAATGAGACGACTGCATATTATCGCGCCCGTAACAGCGCTGGTCGCCTTGGCGGCCGGTTGCGGGCTGAACCACAACGGCGGGGAGAGTCCATCCGCGACCTCCGGGAGCGGGCACACGATACAAGAGCTGTGCGACTTCCCGAAACAGTTCTACGCGACACAGTTCAACGCGGACAATCTCGAGGTCTCTGTCGTTGCGACCAAACCGATGACAGCGCTGATCAGCGGCGGAAACGCATGTGGCTATCACACCGCGGACAACAACTTTCGGGGCACGATCTCCCTGGCCCACTCCGACGACGCCCCCGGACCATCTGCGGCCGGATCCCCGAGCGTGACAACCCGCACGGTCGACGGCATCTCGATCACCGAGACTCCCGTTGCATTGCCACCCGGTTGGACTTCGACAGAGCCGCACCTCACCCTCTCGGCCGTCATCGACGAGTGGCGCGGCGAGTTCACCTTCTGGGGCCGCGACGAACCAACCATCCAAGCCGGCGCGCAGACGCTCGTGAGCATGATCCGAGCCCTGAAAGGATAGAAGGGCCGTCCGGCGACCCAGATGATGCCGACCGAGGGGACTGCTGTGCGAAGAGGTTTCATTCTGGTCCCCGGCCACTCGTCGTGGGCCCACGCTATGCGCCTACCTCACACAACTCGGGCGGCACCCGCCCCCGCGCAGCATTCCGGCAGGGGTGAGCAGTGTTGTGGGAGACACGTCGTGGTACGCGATGGCGGCACGGTGATCCGGGATCGTGAATTGGGCCAATTTGACCCCACCCCACGCCAACCCCACGTTTTGAGTGGGAAAAATTGGGATAATTTGCGAACCGATAGGATATGTAGTTATGCTATTACGCCAGCTAGTGAGACTTTTTGGGGTGTATTAGGGAGTGTGAAACGACTTGAACCCCTGAGTGGGGGTCAGGGGTTCGAGTCCCCTTAGCTCCACCCAACAAAAAGTCAGGTCCGAGCATTATGGACCTGACTTTTCTGTCTCTATCAGAGCCACTGACGACACTGTTGACGACAACTCATATCGCGGAGTCGTCGAACAGCAGATCCATCGCATTCAGCGCGGTGCGATCGACGTGAGGTGGCGCCGGACTTTCCCGGGGTGTGATCGAGGACAGCAGTCTCCTGCGTGACTATCCCTACGCGGTGGCCTTCGACCGTGCGATTCGTGTCGAAGGCCCGCAACACCTTCACCTTGCCGACGTGTCGGCGTGCCCCGGTGACAAGGGCCTAGAGGCGTCCGTCCACGCGCAGGTCGGGGTGTACCCACTCGGGTGATCGCCGTTCTTTGAAGGCCCGGAACCCTTCGGAGACTTCGGGTGCACGCAGGCTGGAGCGCATTCCGATGCGGTCGTTGAGGCCGAGGTAGTTGTCCAGGCTGGCCTTGACGACGCCGCGGGCGATCGGTGCGGTGCGGGCGCATTGAGCGAGTACGTCGCGGGCGGTGTCCATCAGTTCCTCGTGGGGCACCACGCGGGCGATCATGCCCCAGTCGAGGGCTTGCTGGGCGGACAGGACGCGGCCGGTGAGCATGAGGTCGCGGGTGCGGATCGGCCCGATGATGCGGGCGAGCATGTGGCTGTAGTAGGTGTCGGCGATGCCTCGGAAGAGTTCGGGCACGCGGAAGGTGGCGCGGTCGCTGACCACGGCGATATCGCTGCACATCGCGATCATCAGTCCGCCGCCTTGGCAGAGGCCGTTGACCGCGGCAACTACCGGTTTGGTAGAGGTGCGCAATGTGTCGAAGGGCAGGACGGCGTCCATCGACAGGGTCGCTCCGAAATCGACCCATTGGTCGGCTCCGCCGCCGCCCAGGTCGCCGCCGGGGGAGAAGACGTCGCCGGTGCCGGTGATGATCAGGCCGGCGAGATCGTCGTCGGCCGCGACGTGGTTGACCGCGTAGCCGATGCCGAAGTACATGGCGGGCGACATGGCGTTGCGCGCCTCGGGGCGGTCCAACGCGCAGACGGCGAAAGGTTTCTCGCGGGTGAAGGCGAGAAACGGGGTACCGAGCCAGTCTCCGGAGGGAGGTCTCGGGGCGCCTGCATCGGGTCGGGGTGCGTCGGACATGTATCTCCTTCGAGGGGTGGTCATCATCGCGGCCGGAGGGCCCGCTCGCACGGGGCTGCCCGACACGGAGGCGGCCGAAATTCGTACCGAGAGAGCGGACTACGAGCTGAACGCCGCGCGGACGAGGTCCAGGAATTCGGCGAGGGTGTAGTCCGGCTGGTCGGCGCGTCCCGTGTTGTCGAGGCGGTGGAAGGTTTCCAGCATTCCCAGGAAGACCAGGGCCAGGGCGCGCGGGTCACCGTCGCGGATACGGCCTTCGTGTTGTCCTCGGGCGATCACCTCGGCGAGGTCGTCGCAGACCACTCGGTGGCCGGCCGCGTAGAGGTGTGACGGCTCGGCATTCGAGGCGGTGGCGCGCGATCCGGAGCCGAGGGCCGAGGCGAGTCCGGCCCAGTCGGGGTGCTCGCGAAAGAACCGCACATGCAATTCGGCCACCGCGACCAATGTGAGGTCGGCGGGCCCGGGTTCGGAGGCTCTGGCCCGGGTAACGCCGTGCAGGATCGCGCCGCGTCGGCGCAGGACCGCTTCGTAGACGCTGTCCTTGTCGTCGAACAGTGTGTAGATGGTCCCGACCGCGATCTCGCATCGCTCGGCGATCGATTTGATGGTGGTGTTGTGGAACCCCACGGTCGCGAACGCGCGTTCGGCCACGTCGAGCACCTGTGTCCTGGTCATCTCCAGTCTCAGACGCCGCCGTTCCTCGCGAGGCGAAGGGGGCGTGTCCGGCTCGGCGTTCGACCTCGCGGCGTCCACCTCGGTGGCACCTGGCACCACCCACCTCCTTCGAGACAGCGAAGCGGCGTCACACGCGCCGCACGTACCCGGAGGACCTTACCTGAACAAACAGCTTCTGCACTGAACTCATCCGAATATTCATGAATCATGTTCATTTTTGGTCTGCCTTGTTCTACGCTGCTCGAAAGGTCGTCGGCACAACGGATGTGCCGGGGTCGCGGCCGGAACGCTCGAAGGGAAGTCGGACATGACAGACGTGCAGACCGAATCCGGTGTATTGGCGGGTGAGGAGCGGATGCTGATCGACGGCGAGCTGTGCCACAGCGACAGCGGCGCGTTCTTCGAGGTCGTCGACCCCGCGTCCGAGCAGGTGGCGGGCCGGGCGACCGACGGATCGGTGGCCGATATGGCGCGTGCGGTCGGGGCGGCGCGGCGTGCTTTCGACGAGACCGATTGGTCACGAGATCTCGATTTCCGCTACCACTGCCTGATCCAGTTGCACGAGGCGTTGGAGCGCAACGCCGAGCGGCTGCGCCGGATATTGGTCACCGAGGTGGGGTGTCCGGTGACGGTGAGTCGGTCGCAGATCGAGAGCCCCATCGAGGAGGTCGAGCACTGGGCCGAGCACGGCAAGGCATTCGAATACCTGGTCGACACCGGGATTCATCCGACACAGTTGGGTCCGGCGCGGCGCAAGATCCACTACGAGGCGACCGGTGTCGTCGGGGCGATCACGCCGTGGAACGTGCCCTTCTATCTCAATATCGCCGAGACGGTGCCCGCGCTGATGGCCGGAAACACCGTGGTGCTCAAACCGGCTCAGCTGACCCCGTGGTCCGGTAGCGAGTACGGGCGGATCGTGGCCGAGGAGACCGACATTCCCCCGGGTGTGTTCAACGTCGTGGTGTCCGACGCCAACGAGGTCGGCGCCGCCTTGTCGGCGGATCCGCGCGTGGACATGATCACCTTCACCGGGTCCACCGCGACCGGGCGGGCGATCCTGGCCGCGGGCGCGGCGACGGTGAAGAAGACCCTGCTGGAACTAGGCGGAAAGTCCGCGCACATCGTGCTCGACGACGCCGACTTCAACGCCGCGCTGCCGATGGCGGCGATGATGGCGTGCGTCATGTCGGGGCAGTCCTGCATCCTGCCCAGTCGGATCCTGTTGCCGCGCAGTCGCTACGACGAAGGTCTGGAAATCCTGAAGTCGATGATGGAAGGGTTCCCGGTCGGTGATCCGTGGACTCCCGGCGTCATGCAGGGCCCGCAGATCAGCGAGACCCAGCGCCGGAAAGTTCTCGGCCTGATCCAGGACGGTATCGACTCCGGGGCCCGGCTGATCACCGGCGGCGGCATCCCCGAGAACCTGCCGACGGGCTACTACACGCAGCCCACACTGTTGGCCGACGTCGACCCCGACGCCAGGATCTCCCAGGAGGAGATCTTCGGCCCGGTACTCACCGTCACCCCGTACGACACCGACGACGAAGCCGTGGCGATCGCCAACAACTCTATCTACGGGCTCTCCGGTGAGGTGTCCGGCGGCGATGTCGAGCGCGCGTTCGCGATCGCCACCCGGATGCGCACCGGAAACGTGACCATCAACGGCAAGAGCCACTTCGGCATCACCAGCCCGTTCGGCGGCACCAAACAGAGCGGGCTCGGCCGACGCAACGGCGAGGAGGGCTACCGAGAGTACCTGGAAGCCAAGACAATCGGCATGCCCGCGTGAAAGAGAACACCATGGACACCCGACGGACCAGCGACGAACTCGAGATACAGGCGCTACTGCACCGCTACGCGCGTGCCGTCGACACCAAGGACTGGGAGCTGTATCGGTCGGTGTTCACCGCCGACGCCCATATCGACTACTCCTCGGCCGGGGCGATGGCAGGGTCCCGCGACGAGGTCACCGCGGCGTTGAGTGAAGCCTTTGCCGCGCTTCCCATGTCGATGCACTACATCACCAATATCGAGACCGAGATCGACGGTGACCAGGCGCGGGTACGAGCCATGTTCTACAACCCCATGCACCTGCCCGGCATGTCCGAACTCAGTTACTGCGGCGGCTACTACCACCACGAACTGCTGCGCACACCGCACGGCTGGCGCAGCCGGAACCTGCGCGAGGAGAACGTCTGGTTCATCAACTCACCCCGAGCCGCCCCCGCGACCTGACAACCCTCACGTCACCCCGGACGATCGGAGAAAATATGGAATTCTGGTCCGGTACCGCGTTTTTGGAGACCACGGAGATCCTGCCGGTGGCAGAGATGTTCGATGAAGCCGGATTCGACGGACTGATCAGTGCGGACCACCTGGTGTATCCGCGTGAACTCACCTCGCCGTATCCCTCCGCGACGGGTAAACCGATGTGGTCACCGGAGACCGCGTGGCCCGACTCGTGGATTCTCATCGGCGCGATGGCCGCGGTCACCAGGCGGCTGCGCTTCACCAACGCGGTCTACATCGCCCCGGCGCGACCGCTGATCGAAGTCGCCAAGCAGGTGGCCACGGCAGCGGTGCTCTCCGGCGGACGTGTGTCGCTGGGGGTCGGCGCCGGATGGATGCGTGAGGAGTTCGAACTGATGGGGCAGAACTTCCACGATCGCGGAAAGCGGCTCAACGAGATGATTCCGGCCCTGCGGGCACTCTGGCAGGGCGGGTGGGTGTCCTGGCACGGCGACTTCTACCGAGTCCCGGAACTGATGCTCGAACCGCACCCCGCCGCACCGGTGCCGATACTGTGCGGTGGCGAATCTCCCGCGGCCATGCGCCGCGCGGTCCGGTTGTGCGACGGCTGGGTCGGTTCCGCCTACTCCTGGGATGACGCGGTAGGCCACGTCCAGCGCCTCGACACCCTTCGCCGTCGATACGGCCGCGACAACGAACCGTTCGAGATCATGCTCGCGCTCCGTGAACGGCCCTCCCTCGATCTGTACAGACGAGCCGAGGATATCGGCGTCACCGCGATCATGTGCAGTCCCTGGGCCGGAACAGTCGATGCAGGTGACGGTGACCTCAGGTCGACCACGAATCCGGCCGAACGATATCGAAAACCGATCGAGCGCTTCGCTGAAACCATCATCGACAAAATGCGCTGAAGCCGCTTCGACGGAAAGGACCGCCTCGTTCGAGAGGGGGCCGGCGCTCGGCATCGACGGTCGCGGACCTCGCGGCGGTCATCTCCAGGTGGATCCCGATCGGAGAGTCGAGCCTCGCAGACGCCGAGCCAGGACACCTCGATCTACAGTCTCGTCGGCTCGCCGAACACCGCGCCGCTGTCGTCGACTTCGGGTGTTCTGGCTTCCAGGTAGGTGTACTGGCGGATGGTGACCGGGCCCGCGCAGTTGTCTACTTTGATGTGGAAGTCGCGGGTGATGATCTGCACGGTTCTGCCGGGAATGAGTGCCTTGCCGGTGCCGATATCGACGTTGGTGATGTCACCGGGTTGGAGTTCCAATTCCAGGAACAGGCCGGGGTCCACCGCGATGGAGGGGATGACGCCGTTGTATTCCTGTATCTGTCCCGATTCGAACTCCTGCGATCGCACGGTCCCCTCCGTCTGTGACTGTGCCGACTCGCCGGTGCTCGACTGTTCGACCGTGCTCGACTGCGACTGTTCGGTCGCGCTCCGTTGCGCCTGTTCGGTCGCGTAGTTCTGCTGCGGTCCCTCGAGTCCGAATTCCGTGGTGGGGTCGATGCCGGGGATCACGACGTCGATCCTGGCCGCGCAGCCGACAGAGTATCCGGTTCTGAGCACGCCCTCGGCCTGCCCGTCGAGCCGACCGTAGGCGACGGTGGAGACCAGGGCTTCGTGGCTGGTGGGGGCCCCGTTCAATGGCGGTATGCGGTTGATGGCTTCGTCGTGGGTGCCGACCGTGAAACTGCCCATCGCCGACTCGAAGGTCTTCTCGTGCGGTGGCAGGTTGACGATATCGGCATGCGCGGTCGGCAGAAGCAGTACGACCAGCGCTGAGGCGGTGAAACTCGCTGTCGAGATGATCCGCAACATGATCTCGCAGGGTAGTTGATATATCGCTGTTTTCCCCGCGTCGTGCGGGCGTGTGATGCGACCGATGCGGCATGTTGTTCGCTCGTTCATCCGGTGCGCACCGGTTCGACGATCCGGCGCGGGGTGTCCGCCGCGACCGGGGATGTGCCTTGCGGCATATCCGTCCACCGATGTCTCCGGATGGGAACAGACCGAAAGATTGCCGAAATATTCTGTGATGCACCACTTCTCGACGGCGCACCACACACCTGGGTGAATGCGCGCCACCACGGGAAACGCGGAAGGTAGCTGTCGCGGGCGCGGTCCGTTCACCCGCCGAACGGGGGGATCGGCGGGCTAGCATGGCTCCATGACGTCCTTGCGGTCGGTCCGGGTAATCGTTGCGATCGTGGCGGTACTCGCCGGGGTGTCGGCGTGCGGCGACGGCTCGGGCGGGCTGCCCGACCCGGAGTTCCTGTTGCGCGGTGCCACCGCGGCGGCGGGCAGCGTCACCAGCGCGCACGTGGAGATGACCACCTCGGAAGCGATACCCGGCCTCGCGGCGCGCGCGTTGAGCGCGGATGTGCGGGCGCGGAAGGGATCAGAACCGGGCGCCTCGGTCGGCACGGTGGATGTCGGCGGGATGCGATTCGATTTCGCCGAGCAGGACGAGCGGCTGTTCTCGAAATCCTCCGACGGTAAATATGTTCCCGCGCAGCAACTCTCGGGTGGCGGGGCGCTGCCGAAGCCGTCGACGCTGCTCGATCCGGACCGTGGTCTGGCCGCGATGCTGGCGAATCTGAGCAATGTGCGGACCGAGGCGCGCGAGGAGTACGACGGTGTGCAGGCGTTCCGTGTCACCGGTGACGTGCCGCGCGCCGACGCCGCGGTCTGGCTGCCGAGTATTCAGGGCGACGCGCGATTGGCCATCTGGTTCGCCACCGCCGGTCGGCATCTGCCCGTCGGTACCAGGTTGACGGTGGCGGGTTCGTCGGGGGAGCCGGCGTCCATCGATTTCGCCCTGTCGAATCTCAACAAGAAGGTGCAGGTGCCCTCGGTCGCCTGACCGCGAGGTGGATCAGGCCACGGTGAGCGACGCGATGCTCGCGGCGGGTTCACCGGCCACCAGGGCTTCGAACCGCCATCGATTCGGGGCCGCGTGACCGTCCTCGTCCGTCAGGGCGGTGACCGTCAGTTCGACCTGATCGCCGGGAACGACGAAGCGCCGGAAGCGAAGTCGGGTCGCGTGCCGTAATCGCAGTCCCGGTTCGCCCGCGGCCAGCCGGGCCAGCGCGAGAGCGCTCTCGATCAGTAGAACCCCCGGCAGGACCGGGTAGCGGGGGAAGTGGGTGGCGAACAGCGGCAGCGTGCCGGTGACGTTGAGATGGGCGACGGCGCGGACTCCAGGCTCGATGACGACGATGCGATCGAAGGCGGGCGCACCCATCGTGGCCGCCGAGGGCGGGGCGGTGTGGAACGTGGTCATGGCCTGTCCTTCGGAGAAGAGTGTCGTCAATCGAGCGGTCCGCGGCCGAGCAGAACCCGCGCCATCCGCGCCGTATCGGCCGGATCATCGAGCCGGTCGGCGTCGATCAAACCGCACATGATGCCGTGCGCTGTCAGGATCGGCTCTCCGTCGACATCCACTCGCCCGTCGACGACGGCTGTCCTGGTGCCTATCGATCTCACCTGCGCCGACATGCGCAGGACATCGCCGGGCACGGCGTCTCGCAGCACCGTCACCTCGCCGATATTGAGCAGCGCGGCGCGCTTGCGATGCTCGGTGCTGAGCAGGACCAGCCACGCTCCCGCCTGGCACAGGGCTTCGAGTACCAGGCCGAACGGTGCGACGGGACCCCCGGGGGAATCCTGCCAGTAGTCCTCGTAGACCGAGGTCGCCTTTCGGGCGGCGATGTGGTGCATCGGCTCCCACGACTCGATCCGGTCGATGAGATGGAAACGCATCGAGTCAACTCTCGACGGTGGGCGGGGGTGTGCCGACGACATCGCGCAGTTCGCTCGCCAGGGGCTCCGACACCAGCGCGATCACCCGCGCGGACGCCTCCGATCCGGCGATCAGACTCGCCGCGGCGACGATCTCGCCCGCGTCGAGGGCATCGAGGCAGCGTGCGAGGTGGGCGTCGGTGGCGATCTCGATCATCGCGCTCAGGGTGATCCAGTCCTGACGATCGGCGAGGGTTCTGGCCACGGAGACGACCAGGTCGTCCGGCAACCCACCGATCAGTGCCGCCGAGCGGGACAGATCCAGGTGGGTGGCGACCTCGGCCAGGTAGTCGGGGGGAAGTCGTTTCGCGGTGGCGATCGCCCTCGGGGTGTCCATCACCGCGGCCATGTGCGCGGTCATCAGCGCGCTCTTGTTACGGGTGATGACCTTGGCCGCGATGGCGGGCGGGATGACCCGGGTCGCGGCGGCGATCTTGCCGAGACCCGGCGCGGTGGAATCGAAGAGCAGATCGCCGATCTGCTGCCGCAAGCCCGCGATATCGTCGGCGGGAACCTCGGCCAGATAGGCGATCCGATCGACCGGCACGTCGAGCACACGCGCGAGTCCGGCCAGGGTCGCGCTCCGCGCGGCGGGTGAATCCTTCACGATCACACTGCCTTTCACAGTCCGGGCCCTTTCACAGTCCGACTGCCTTTCGCACCGCACCGCGCAGGAAGACCGGCACATTGTCCAGGGCGCCCAGGGCTGCCACGGTGAGTTCCTCGATCCGTTTCCGGGTCACTTCCTCGACCAGCGCGGCGAGGTCGTCGCGCGATTCGGACGGCAGGGCGGCGATGCCGGGGGGAGGTGGCGCCCGCAGGATCATGGTGAGTGCGTCGTGTTCGTCGACCGGCCGCTGCGCGCCGGAATCCGATGGGTTCATGGGACCCTCCGTATGGCGAAAGGGACTGTCCACGTGCAGTTCTCGACATCGAGCGTGGAGCGACCGTCTATCGGGAGTTGGCTGGATCCGATCGGGGCGGACGGCCGGAGCGACTACCGATTCGGAGCCTAACACGGCGCGGCGCCGCCCGCCGGGGACGTTGACCGGGTTCGGAGCCGAACCTATTCTGTGCCCACCGCGACGTCACCTCTTCCGCGGCTCCCGCACTTCCCACGTCCAGGCCGGAGTGTCCAATATGTCCCAGAATATCCGAATCGATTCGGGCGCAACCACTTCCAGATCATCGGAGTTCAACGAGATCGTCAGGAGCATCGACGACGAGACGCTGGCGAGCGCGATGGCGGACCCGATGAGTCGCACCGTCGTCCTGCACGCGGTCTTCGACGAGATGCCGCGACGGCTGATCGGCGACCGGGTCGACGGGGTGGACTCGGTGGTGTGCTGGCGTATCGGCGAACCGGTCGATATGTGGACGGTCGTCGTCGCGAACTCCAGGTGCACTGTGCACCAGGGGAATCCGGGGCTCGAGCCCACGGTGACGCTGGAGCTCGGGATGGTCCCGTTTCTGCGGATGATCGCAGGTCAGATGGGCGGAATGACACTCTTGGTAACCGGAAATCTGCGTATTAAAGGCAATATGATGACCGCTCGGAAAATGGAGAAGTGGTTTGTCCGCGACTAATTGGCAAATAAACCGTCCATCCAGTCTGCTCTGTCCAGCCGCTGGTCAGAAGATTTGTGGCGTCGAACAATTGACGACCGAGTTGATCGCGATCTAGTCTCGGTGCAGGAGGCCACGGGCGCAGTAGCCCAAGGAACCTGGGTATCGCACAGGTGTAGTGCAGTCGAATCGGCAGTGTCGTCGATACAGAGAATCCAACAGACTCGTCTGGGCGGGACGAGCATTGTGTTCACAAAATGGTTGGTCGCGTGCCCCGAGTGTCACGCGCCATTTCGAAGAGGATCCGCAATGTCAGTTGATGTGTCTATTCGCGATGATATCGCCGACTTCCTACTCAATCACTACAATGTCGATCTGAATTCGGTTCCCGCCGATGCGACGCTGGAGGATCTCGGCCTGGATTCCCTGGGTGTTCTTTCCGTCGCCGACCTCATCGAGACGAAATACGATATCTCCCTCGATGACGAACGTATCGCTTCGGTGAAGACGTTTTCGGATCTCATGGACCTGATTCGCGTGAAAATAGCCGAATCCGCTGGGTGACCCGGAACGGTCCATCGAAACAGTTGTTCCGACGAAAGTGTGGAGTCCATGGACGCATACATCACAGCGACCGGACGTTTTCTACCCGGTGAGCCGGTGCCGAACGACGAGATCGAGGAGTACATCGGCAAGGCGGGCCGGGCCTCGTCCGATCTGAAGGATCAGATTCTCCAGAACAGTGGGATCAAGACCCGGTACTACGCCATCGACAAGAAGCAGCAGACCGTGTACTCGAACGCGGCGATGGCCGCGTCCGCGGTGCGCAACGCGGTCGAACGTGCTGGTCTGGAGCCCGGTGACGTGGAACTGCTCGCCGCGGCGACCACCCTGCCCGATCTGATGGGCCCCGGTCACGCCAGCATGGTGCACGGCGAACTCGGCTATCCGCCGTTGGAGATCGTCACCGCGCACGGCATCTGTAGTTCGGGGATGATGGCCCTGAAGAACGCCTATCTCCAGGTGAAGGTGGGGGAGAAGAAGACCGCGGTCTCGGTGGCGAGTGAGCTCGCCTCCCGCGGATTCAAACACACCCGCTACGAGGAGATGAAGGCGATCACCGAGGACGGGTCGCTGCCGATGGAGACGGCCTTTCTGCGGTATATGCTCTCCGACGGCGCGGGCGCGGCGATCGTCTCCGATTCGCCGGCTCCCGACCGGGTGAGTCTTCGAATCGACTGGATTTCGCTGACCTCGTATGCGAATACCGAGAAGGCCTGTATGTACTTCGGTAGCAACAAGAACGGTTGCGAGAAGACATGGGCCGATTACCCGAACGCTTCGGCGGCCGCGATGGACGGTGCGCTCGTGGCGCGACAGAAACTCTCGCTGCTGCCCCATCTCGTGCGGGTCGGCATCGATGAATACGAACGGCTCGCCGACGCCGGTAAATTCGATCCGGATGCCGTGACGTGGTTCCCGGCGCATTACTCCAGCGAGCGCATGAAAACCATGCTCACGGGTGAACTCAAACGCCGTGGCGTTTCCGCGGGACGACCGGAGGCATGGTTCAGTAATCTCACGCGGGTCGGAAATATCGGCAGCGCGAGTATCTATGTAATCCTCGATGAAATGCTTCAGGAAAAACTGGTGCAGCCGGGCGACACGCTGTTGTGCATGGTGCCGGAATCCGGCCGATTCGCTATTTCCTTCATGCATTTGACGGCCGTCGCGGGCACCGCGCAGCAGGCGAAGGTCGAGTCGTGACGGGGGCCTCGGAGACCGAGGCGAGCCGACGTTCCGACCGCCGCAACGGTGCTGAATCCACCCGTACGGCAGTGGTTTTCGAGTACAGTCAGACCGGGCAGCTGATCGAGTCGGTGGACGCGCTCATCGCTCCGCTCATCGCCGCGAACTGGCAGGTGCGCCGGGTTCGTGTCGAACCCACCTCACCTTTTCCCTTTCCCTGGCCGGTGACCCGGTTCTTCGGTGCGTTCCCGGCCTGTGTCGACGAGGAATACACGGTGGAGTTGTCCACTCCGGCGGAGCGATTACGTTCGGAACCGGGAGAATTGGTTCTCTTCGCATACCAGGTCTGGTATCTCGCTCCCTCATTGCCCGCGCGGACACTGCTGGTGCGGCATCGCGAGATCTTCGCCGAACGTGATGTCGTGACCGTGGTCGCGTGTCGCAATATGTGGTACTCGGCGGCGGGAGAAGTCCACCGCCGCCTCACCGCGGTCGGAGCCCGCACGGTGGGTGCGGTCGCGGCCATCGATACTCGGCCACAGGCGATCACGCTGGTGACCACGTTGCGCTGGCTGTTGCTGGGTAGGCGCGACGGTGGGTTGTTCGGTCGTGCCGGCGTCGGAACCGACGAGCTCAGCCGCCTCGCCGCGCTCGGCCGGGAGATCTCGGCGACGAAAACCTCCGACGATCTCGCTACGGTCCTGCGCGACGCCGACGCCGCACCGGTCGTGCCCCTGCTCGCCGCCGCGGATCTGTTGGCGGGCAGCGTATTCCGTCGTTGGGGCGCGGGTATCAGGCGGGCGTCCGAGTACGGCGTCGCCGCCCGTGTCGCGGCACTCACGGCATTCGTCGGTTCCCTCGGTGTCGCCATCGCGGTCGGGTTTCCGGCCCTGGCCCTCGCGCGGTTGCTCGGCCGCGCGCGTTTCGACCGCATCGTGGGAACTCGGCTCGACCGGGTACTCGGACGATCGACGATGTCGGTCGGAGCGTCGTCGTGACCGCCCGCAGGGCGCAGGTCGCCGTCGTCGGCGGTGGTCCGGCGGGACTCGCCGCCGCGTACTGCCTGGGGCGTCGGGGCGTGGACGTGGTGTTGTTCGAACGGCATACCGAGCCGCCGCGGCATCCGCAGGCGACACTGGTGAACACCAGGACCACCGAAATACTGCGCGAACTCGGCGTCCTCGACGACGTGCTCGCGGTGAGCACCACGTTGGAGAAGGCGCCTCGGGTGCGCTTTCTGCGTTCGGTCGCCGAACCGGAATTCGGTCGGCTCGAACTGGTCGAAACCACCGACAAACTCATGCGGCTGGCCGAGCAGAGTCCGACGCTGCCGGTGCTGTGCCCGCAGAATCGCTTGCAAGCCGTGTTGACCGAGGGGCTCGCCGCCCTTCCGAATGTCGAACTGGTGCGGGGTGCGCAGGTGACCGACGCGACGCCGGGTCCGCGCGGCGTCGAGGTGACCTACATCGGATCCGATGGCGGCGAAGACCGATGCGAGGCCGAATATCTGGTGTTGGCCGAGGGGATGCACGGAGCGCTGCGTAAGGCGGTCGGTATCGGGAAGGTCGAGGACTCGCCGTTGGGTGTTCTGCTCGACATCTATTTCGAGGCCGATCTGCGGTCACAGTTCCACAATGCGGGCAGCGTGCTGTCCTGGATCATGAACCAGCGGGTCCGGGGTGTGCTGATCACCATCGATCCGGAGGGTGACGAGTGGATGCTCGAGGTACCACTCGACGGCGACGCGGAAATCTCGGAGGACAGCGCGCCCTCGCTGCTGCGCGCGGCCCTCGGCGCCGACATCGATGCCGAAATCATCTCGTCACGGACCTGGACCATGCGGTCGACCGGGGTGGACCGTTGGCGGGACGCGAGCGGTCGGGTCTTCGTGATCGGCGACGCCGCGCACACCTTCCCGCCGACCGGTGGGTTCGGCATGAACACCGGCATCCAGGACGCGCACAATCTGGCCTGGAAGTTGGCCGCCGCGCTCGAGGGCTGGGCCGCGCCGGATCTGTTGAACAGCTACGAGGTCGAACGCAGGCCGGTGGCACGGTTCAACGGCGAGCAGAGCGAGCACAACGCGCTGGCCATGTTCGAATTCGCGGAAGCCTTCGCCGACATGCTCACCGCACCGGATCCCGCCGCCGTCGGCGCTGTCGACGGGGCGCTGGCGGCCGGAATCGAAGAGCAGCGACCACAATTCGACTTCTACGGCCAGGCGCTCGGTTTCCGCTACGGCGTGACCGATCCGGTCGAGAGTGTCGTCGACTACCACCCGCTGGCCGAACCGGGTTGTCGGGCACCGCATTTCTGGCTCCGCGAGTCGAATGGCACGCCGATCTCGACGCTCGATCTGCCCGGCCACGGTTTCGCGCTGGTCACCGGTCCCGTCGCGGCCGAGAAGTGGGCCGACGCGGTCGGCTACGTCCACTTGATGAACACCGTGCCGGTGGCGACGGTGGCCGTGCACCCCGTCACGCCGGACGCCACCGCCGGGTCGGGCGCACGGACGCTCGTCGACAGGTCCGGCCGGATGCTGGAGACCTACGGGCTCACCGACCGCGCAGCGGTTCTGATCAGGCCGGACGGCCATATCGCCGCGGTCTTGGCGGGCGCCGATCCGTACAACGAGCTCATCACGGCCGTGATCGACAGTACGACAGCAGGTTCGAGGGATTCGGAGATGTCGGTATGAGAACCGAAGCACTGACCGAGGCGATCACGATCGCGGCCGATACCGGAAAGGCGAGCAGGGATCAGATCGAGGACCTGCTCTCGGGCGAGCGGGCGCGGGTGCGTTCGGTCGTCGAAGTACTTCCCGAATCCGATCTCGTGTGGGCGCTGGGCACCGATGTCGGTGAGCAGGCGTTGCTCAACGCGTTCGAACTGATGCCGAGTTACTACGTGCCAGGCAGTTTCGAACGCGATGTGACCGTGCGATACCGGGTGACCAGGGTGCCGGGCGAACCCGTGGTGCAGGACGTGGTCTTCGGGCCGCAGTCGTGCCGGATCGCGTCGACCGAGCAGACCGAACCGCCGGACCTGAGCGTCTTCCTCGACGGCGTCGGTTTCGTTCGAATCGCGACCGGGCTCGCCAAGGGAATGGAATTGTTGATGCGCGGCGAACTGAAGGTCCAGGGGGACGTGCAGGTGGCGATGAAGATGGAGACCTTCTTCGGTCTGGCCGAACCGGAGTCGAAGTCATGAGCGGCGACGAGCGCCGCCGTGTCGCGATCACCGGCATCGGTCTGGTCACCCCGCTCGGCATCGGCACCGATATCTATTGGAAGCAAGTGATTTCCGGGGTCAGCGGGGCCAGGACGATCACCTCCTTCGACGCGTCGTTCAACCGGGTCAGGATCGGCGCCGAGGTCCCGGATTTCGATCCGGGACAGTGGCTCGAGTACAAGGATGTCCGGCGTTACGACCGGGTAGGCCACCTCGCGGTGGCGGCCTCGGATCTGGCGCTGGCCGACCAGGGACTCGACGGTGTCGACCGTGACGAAGTGGCGACCATCGTCGGCTGCGGGCTCGGCGGCGTCGACACCGCGAGAACGGGAATCGAGGACCGGCTCGCCGGGAGAAATGTCTCGCCGCTGTTCATTCCGATGGCGATGGCGAATTTCGCGGCGTCCGCGGTGGCGTTCCGGCACAAATTCGGCGGACCCAGTTACGCGCCGCTGAGCGCGTGCGCGTCCTCGGCCGACGCGATCGGCCAGGGCTATCGGATGGTGCGCGACGGGTACGCCTCGGCGTGCATGGTCGGCGGCGCCGAGGCGGCGTTGAATCCGGTCGTGCTCGCCGGGTTCACCAGTATGCGCGCGCTGTCCAAGCGCAACGACGATCCGCAGGGCGCGGCGCGACCGTTCTCCAAGGACCGCGACGGTTTCGTGCTCGGTGAGGGCGCGGGGATGCTGCTGCTGGAGCCGCTGGAATCGGCGCGCGCCCGCGGGGCGCACGTCTACGCCGAGATCTGCGGTTACGGCCAGGTCGTCGACACCCATCATGTGACGGCGCCGCGCGAGGACGGCGCGTGCGCGGCCAAGGCGATGAACAAGGCGATGCGCGAGGCCGGGATCGACCCGACCGAGGTCGACTACATCAACGCGCACGGCACCGGCACGATGCTGTCGGATCCGGCCGAGACCAGGGCCGTGCACCTCGCGTTCGGGGCGCACGCGCCGAACGTGCCGATCAGTTCCACCAAATCGATGACCGGCCATATGCTCGGCGCGACCGGTGTGGTGGAGGCGGCCACGTGCGCGTTGGCCATCGATCGGGGCCAGATCCCGCCGACCATCAACTATTCTGAAGCGGATCCTGCCTGCGATCTCGACTACGTACCCAATGTCGCGCGCACCGGGCGCGTGGATGTCGCACTGTCGAATTCCATTGCCTTCGGTGGTCACAACGTCACGCTCGCCTTCCGGCGGGCAGCTACAGACGAGGATTGAGTATGGACCTGACTCTCATCGGCACCGTCACCGCGAATCTCAAGCCGCCCATCATGATCGGACCCGGCCCCTACGGTGTGCGGATGTTCGTCGAGATCCTCGACGGCGTCCTCGAGGGCGCGCCCGGGGTGGCGGCCGTCGAGGCCATCACCGGCAAGGTGCTCTCCGGTGGCGGCGATTGGGCGCTGATCGGCGCCGACGGCTATGTGCGGTTGGACGTCCGGGTGCAATTCCAGACTTCCGACGGCGCCGCCATCTACGCGTCGTTCCCGGGCCTGATCGAGATGAACGACAAGGTGCAGCGCGCGTTCACCGAGGGCACCGGGACGGAATTCGACGATCAGTACTTCCGGGTGACCCCGCAGTTGGAGACCGGCGATTCGGCGCTGTCCTGGGTCAATCACACGGCCTTCCTCGGCGCGGGGCGCTTCATCGACGGATTCGGGTTGCAGTACAACATGTACCGGGTGGGCTGACCGATCGTGACAGCAGTGAGGACAGACGCGGTCGTGGTCGAGGACCTCGTCGTCGACCGCGGTCGCAGACCGGTATTGAAAGGTCTGTCGTTCACCGTGCCCGCGGGCACGGTGACCGGGCTGCTCGGGCCGAGCGGTTGCGGGAAGACCACGCTGATCAGGTCCGTGGTCGGCGTGCAGCACATCGAATCCGGTTCCGTCACGGTGCTCGGTGAGCCGAGCGGGAGCGCCGTGCTGCGCGCCAAGATCGGCTACGTGACCCAATCGCCCTCGGTGTACAGCGATCTCACCGTCAGGCAGAACGTGCGCTATTTCGGCGCCGTGTACGGCGTGCCGCGCCGGGCCGTGGACGAGACCATCGAGAACGTCGGATTGTCCTCCCACGCACACCAATTGGTCGATCAGTTGTCCGGGGGACAGCAGGCCAGGGTGTCGCTGGCGTGCGCGCTGGTCGCCGAGCCCGAGGTGCTGGTGCTCGACGAGCCGACCGTCGGATTGGACCCGGTGCTGCGGCGTGATCTGTGGGAACATTTCCGCGCACTCGCCGCGGCGGGCACGACACTGCTGGTCTCCAGCCACGTGATGGACGAGGCCGACCGGTGCGATCGGCTGCTGCTGATGCGCGAGGGCAGGCTGCTCGCCGATCAGACTCCCGACGAACTGCGCGCGGCGACCAGCACCACGAACCTGGAAGAAGCGTTCCTGGAGTTGGTGCTCGCCACCGAGCGCGCGACGGACCCCGACGCCGCCGCGCTGGCCTCGACCTCGACGGACCCCACGGCACAGGAGGCCTGACCCATGTCGCTGCGACTCACCGGCTGGACGGCGTTGCGGGTGCTCAACCAGTTGCGTCACGATCGACGCACCATCGCGCTGATCCTGGTGGTGCCGAGTGTGTTGTTGACATTGCTGCGCTTCGTCTTCGACGATCGGCCCGACATCTTCGACCAGGTCGGCCTGCTGCTGCTCGGGATCTTCCCATTCGTGTCGATGTTCCTGATCACCAGCGTGGCGATGCTGCGCGAACGCACCACCGGCACGCTGGAGCGATTGCTGAGCATGCCGATGAACAAGCTGGATCTACTGCTCGGTTACGGCATCGCGTTCGCCGCGGTCGCCATGGTTCAGGCCACCGTCGCGGCCACCGTGGCCTACCGGTTGCTCGGATTGCAGACCCAGGGGCGAATGTCGGTGGTACTGCTGATCGTCGTGTCGACGGCGGTACTCGGTTCCTCGACCGGGCTGTTCACCAGCGCGTTCGCCCGCACCGAATTCCAGGCCCTGCAATTCGCGCCCTCGGTGATCATCCCGCAGTTGCTGCTGTGCGGACTGATCTGGCCGAGGGAGGAGATGGCCGGGGTGTTGCAGGCGGCGAGCAATGTGGTGCCGCTGCGCTACGCGGCCGAGGCGCTCGGTGAGGTCGGCACCTATCCGCTGCCGACGAATCTGCTCTGGCGCGATCTCGCCATCGTGCTGGTGTTCGGTTTCACGCTTCTCGCGCTCGGCGCGGTCACGCTGCGTCGCCGATCCCATTGACCCGCACCACGATCCGATGAGGTAGTTCGATGGTCACCGCACTCAGCATCGCGCGGCGCTTGGTCCCCGCGCCGAAGATGAACGACATGAAGTTCGTGACCCGTGGATTCCCGGTGTCGGCGAACGAGGTGAGCAGGCGGTACGAAGGTGTGTCGCGGGCCGTGCTCGAGGGTTTCGAGTACGGGGCCGACATCGCCGACCCGGACGAGGTCGCCCGCAGACTCGAATGGGTCGACCCGTTCTACCGCAGCCTGGCCTACGAAGGCGCGATCGCCGCCATGACGTTGCGGGATCTGCTCTCGCCGCGCCGGACCGGCTACGCCGAGAATTTCGTTCGAGGACACGGCGAACCGCATTCGCTGATGGCCTACGTCGGATTCGGACTCGTCATGTCGAGGGTGCCGCGATTCACCTGGCAGCGGTTCCTCCCGCGGTTCGACTCCAATCCGCTGGTCGGCTACCTGAGCTGGCTCGCGGTCGACGGTTACGCGTTCGACCGCGCGTTCTTCGATCCGCAGACCTGGATCATCGAGCGCAGGCGCGCGCCACGTCGACGGTGGGAGGGTGCGCCGGAATACTTTCCCCGTGCTTTCGACCAGGGCATCGGCCGGGCGATGTCGTTCTATCACGGCGGCGATTTCGAGGCGATCGCCTCGACGGCCAACACTTTCGAGGACGACCGGCGCGGCGATGTGTGGAGCGGTGTCGGGGCGGCGGCGGCCTACCTTGGCGGTCCGTCGCACGCCGAACTGGAGAAGCTGATCCAGGCGGCCGGTGCGTACGCGCCCGACCTCGCCGTCGGCGCGGTGATGGCGGTCAAGGCCCGCGACTACGCCGGGTACGTGCCGGACAACACCGAACTCGCGGCGCGCGTCGTCTGCGGGGGCACGGTCGCCGAGATCTCCGCGCTGGCCGACGCCGCCGCCGAGCCACCGGACGAACCGGCGGATATGCCCGACTACGAACTCTGGCGCACCCGCATCCGGGCGCGCTTCGCCGACGTCACCGTGAGGCAGGGATGAACGCCGAATCCACCCGGCTCGTGGGTGAGCAGCGGGTCCACCACGATCGGCCGGCCGCGGATTTCGTCGTCGACCGGCCGCCGCTGGAGACCTTCGGCCTCCGCGAGGCGATCCGAGTCGTCACCATCGGTCTCGTGCTCGGTGCGATGATCGCGCGCAGGCTGAGCGGGTGGTTCGTGTCGAGGCTGCGGCCCGGCGTCGAACGACCGACCCGGCGCGAAGTGCTCGCCCACGGGGTCGTCGACGGATTCGAACGGCTCGGCCCGATGTTCGTCAAACTCGGGCAGTTGATCGCGTCGTCTTCCGGGGCGTTCCCACGCGAACTGTCCGACGCGTGTCTGCGCTGCCTCGACGACGTGCGTCCCTTTCCCGCGAGCCGGGCGCGACGCATCGTCGAAGCGGATCTCGGTCGCCCGATCACCGAGGTGTTCCTCGAATTCGACGACACCCCGCTGTCGGCCGCCTCGGTCGCGCAGGTGCACGCGTGCGTACTCGCCGACGGCCGTGACGCCGTGGTCAAGGTGCAGCGCCCCGGGATCGCTCGCCGGATGATCATCGATCTGCGTTCCGCGCTCGTGCTGGCCCGACTGCTGGAGAAACGCTCCGAACCCGCCAGGATCGCCAATGCCGTCGGCGTGGTGCGCGACCTCTACGAGGTGACGGTCACCGAGTTGAACTTCCTCGTCGAAGCGCGGAACCAGAGCCGTATCCGGGAGAATCTCGGCGCCTTCGGGGACAACACCGAAGTCGTCGTCCCCGAGGTCTATTGGGAATTCTGCGGTCCGAAGACGATCTGCATGCAGCGGTTGCGCGGTGTGCCGCTGGATCGCTTCGACGTCGTCGGCGCGGCGCACGCCGACTCGGAGATGCTGATCCGGCGACTGGTGAAGGTCTGGTTGGAAGGTGTCACCGTGCACGGGCTGTTCCACGGCGACGTGCACGCGGGAAATCTGTGGCTGCTCGACGACGGCAGGTTGGCGATGCTCGACTTCGGCATCGTCGGGACCATGACCCCGCAGTGGCGCGGAATGGTGCGCGCCATGTTCTACGCCAGCGCCTTCGACGGCGACTTCACCCCCGTCGCGTCCGCACTGCGCGAACTGAACCTGTTCGCCGAGCAGAGCACCGACGATTCCGCGATCGGCAGACAGCTGGCCATCGTGCTCGGGCCCATCCTGTCCGGTGAACTCGCGCGCCTCGACCTCAAGATGATCACCTCCGCGCTGCTCGATTTCGGCAAGCGTCGCGGAGTCGCAGGCCCCGAACAACTCATCCTGATGGGCAAACAGCTCGGCTACTTCGAGCGATACGCCATCGCGCTCGCCCCCGGCTGGCAGTTGGGCAACGACCTGTACCTGCTGCGCAACGTCTTCCCCACCGAGGTCGCCGCCCGGGTCGAGCAGCACGGTATTCAGCTGCCGGACAACTGATCTCGCCTCTGCGGTTGTCGGACGATACACCGGCTGGCGGGAGCGGTGCGTGTCGCGACGTGGACCGTGTGGGATGGAACGAGGTCATATGTGACGAAGAGCGCGTTACTCTGCCGCAGACTCGATATCTCGGGTCTGCGTTCGAGAGGGCGGGGAGGGGTCGGTGGATTCGAAGGCGACGATACCGAGGTGGACGTGGGCGGTATCCGCGGTTCTGGGCTCGGGCGGGTTTCTCGCGTGGGGCATGGATGCTTTCAGTGCCTGGATGAAGTCGAACGAGGGGAAGGCGGAGGTTCCTTATCTGGATACCGGCTACACCGTCGCCGAATGGCTCAGCAGACAGTCGATACCGGAAATCGTTGTCGCACTGCTGCTCCTGGCGGGAACGTTACTGCTCATCGGTCGGTCGGTGAGCGGGTTCGCGGTTCTCGCCGTCGGTTCCGCTGCCGCGATAGTCGTACACGTGATCGGCTACCTGATAGTGCGCGACCAACTGGAACTGCTCGACGAGAAACCCGAGGGAATGCTGTTCCTGCCGAAATTGATCGTCTTCCCGCTCATCACCCTCGCGATCGCCGTCGTCGCGCCGTCGATCACCGTTTGGCGTAGTCGGCGAAACCTTGCCAGTCGATCATGACGCAGGGTTCGTCGCCGACGATCCAGGCGTCGTGTCCCGGTGGGGCGATCATGAAATCGCCGGGGCCGTATTCCTGTTTCTCGCCGTCGTCCATGACCACCACCATGTGTCCGGAGACGCAGTAGCCGATATGGGAGGACTGGCAGCTTTCGGTCTGGGCGATCGGCTTGACGTGCGTCGACCATCGCCAGCCCGGTTCGAAAACCGCTCGGCCCACCGCGCCCGCTTCGAGGTTGACGAGGTCGAGTTTGCCTTTGCCGTCCTCGAACGTGCGGGTTTCCTCGGGTGCGTCGAAATTCTTGCGTACCAAAGCAGACATGATTTCTCCTGGGAGTGCCGTCCCCCGTTTCGGATCTGATCCGCGTCGTTGTGGACCGAACAGCGATGTGATGCGCATCACATGATACTCAGTGGCGGTTGTCACCGGCAAGATCGTCGGCCGGGCCGGGAATTCAGTTGTTGTCGGGCCCGTGGAAGCCGTTGCGTCCGCCGACCCGGACCGCGGCGTAGTACGCGGTGACCTGGGCCATGCATTGGGACAGCGGTTCCAACCGGTAGACCTCGACGCAGGACTCGGTCATATCCGCTCGGAACCAGTCGTCGCACTGGAGCCTGCTCACCCAATGGGTCGGCTCGCCGTCGCGTGGGAATCCCTCGTAGCAGCCGTCGTGATGTTTGCACGCGTGATTGAAGGCGGGCTCCTGGGGAATGTTCAGCGGCATCGAACACGCCAGTTCGTCGGAAGGGTGCGCTTTCCACGCGTGTGGTCCGTCGTTCGACGGAAGCGCGCTACCCCCGGTCGTATGCGCCGCGGCGTGCGCAGTCGGCAGCAAACAGGTCAGCATCGCGGCCGGAATCACCAGCAGTCCCACACGCCTCATCGGTCCTCGCCTTCGCGCCCGGGTGGTCGACATCGATATCGAGGGCCACATCCGAGTGACCGATCCTATCCCCGCGATCTTCACCGCTCGCTGTCCGGCCGATCGTGTTCCCGGTGCGCCCGGACCCTGGCCTGCGCGTACGCGGCGAGGGTCGATTCGCCGACGGTCGGTGTGGCGGGGTAGAACTCGATCCGCACGCCGTGCGCGGCGAGCAGTTCGTCGGTCCAGAAGTCGCGGATCCGTGGGTCGACCCCGCTCAGGTGCAGTTCCCCGCCGACGGCGTCGAGGCGGCGCGCGTAGTCCGCGATCACCGTGAAGAAGGTCGCGCTGACGGAGGTGCGGCCGCGCAGTCTGAGCACGACGATCGGCGCCGTCGCGCCTTTCGGGTCGGGCAGCCGGACCTGGAGGGTGCGTGCTCCCGCGTAGAAGAGGCTGCCGTAGACGTCGAGGATCACGATCTCGTTGTCCGACAGCGTTTTCGGTGCGTCGACCTCGATCAGCCGGTCGCCGTCGACGCGCAGGCGAACCACCCTGAGATCGATGGCCTCCTGATTGAGTTGCAGCAGCAGCGACAGGGCGACGCCGATGCCGACCGCCGCCGTCACCGGCAGGAGCAGCGTCGCCTGCGGTCGTGGCGAAGACGATCCGCGACGTGTATCCGCTGCTCCAGATGGCCCTGACCCGGGACGGTGCCAGGGAGCCGACCGAGGCGATGATCAGGACGGCGGCCAGGGTCGGCATCGGCACCTGTCCGACCAGACCGGCGAAGGCGACCAGGAGGACGAGCAGCCAGATTCCGGACCAGATCGCGGCCCAGCGGGTCCCGGCGCCCGCGGCACGGTTGAGCGCGGTCTGCCCCACCGATCCGCCGACCGGCATGCCGTGCACCAGTGACGCGGCGACGTTGCCGATGCCCTGGGCCGTGAAATCCCGGTTGGGCATCGAGCGTGAGCCGTCGGGATTCGGCGCGGCCTCGGCGACTCCCGCGCCCTGGACGAGCACGATCACCGTGACGGCCAGGGCTCCGCCGATGAGCGACGGTGTCAGCACCGTGAGGTTCGGCAGGTGGGGCTCGGGAAAGCCCGAGGGGATGGCGCCCACATCGGAGACGCGGCGGACGGTGTCCCAGCCGAAGATCAGCATGAGGGCGCTCGGTATCAGTAGGGCGCCCAGCGAGGCGAACAGCCGGACCCTGGTCTGCGCCAGACCCCATCCGATCGCCAGCGCGCTGCCGCCGACCAGCAGCGACTGCCAGCCGATCTCCCCGGGATGGGTCACCACGTACACGGCTTTGCCGAGTGCGATCGATCCGGACGCGTCCATCCCCACCAGGGCGGGGAGCTGGCCGAACACGATATTGAGCGCGATGCCGATCAGGAAGCCGGTCATCACCGAATGCGACACGAAACGCGTGTACCTGCCCAATCTCAGCACCGCCGCGAGCACCATGACGACACCGGCGAGGAAGGTCAGCAGCACCACCGCCGAGGCCCGGTCCTGCGCGGGAATATCGGTCAGGGCGGATCCGGCGGCGAGTGCGGAGGCGCTCGTCGTGGTGACCACCATGAGTCGGGTGCTGGTGGACCAGCCGCCGAAGATCCTGCCCGCCAGGCTCGCGTACAGGCCGTGGACCGGACTCACACCGGCGAGTACGCCCGATGCCATGCCGTCCGGCACGCTGCCGATAGCGCCGGGTAGTCCCGCGAGCACATCCGATCTGGTCATGCGTTCGCTGGGCAACCACGCGCCAAGTCGCTGGAGGCGAGCTCTCATGTCCCGGCGGCGGGGATGCTCGACACCGGCAATTCGTCCGCCGCGACAACGGTCGACGACGGTGCTCGGGTCGCGTCTCGACGGGCGTCCGGCGATGTCGTGGCCATCGCCCCAGTGTGCAAATCCGCGTCCGGTGTGGACCTCACCCAACGGGGGTGAAACGTGCCGATCTCGGTTCCGAGGGCTGGGGCGTACGGGTTCGCGGATGTGGGCGCGTCCGCGACAATGGTTCGGTGCCATCGAATTCTGTTCCCCGACTGCTCGACGACGCGACGCTGGAACTGTCGTCGGTGGTCGCGAACAACGCGATGAACCGCCGCCGCGGACTGTCGGGTGTCAACAGCTACGAGCGCGACCTCGGGTTCGATCCCTACGCGTATCTGGCCGATCGCCTGAGCGACAGGTCGGGCGTCACCTGGATAGATCTGTGTTGCGGTTCGGGACGAGCGATGCTCGAGGCCGAGGACCGCTTGGAGCGGGAATTTCCCGACGCCGACGTCACCCTGCTCGGCATCGATCTCGTCGACCATTTCCACGCGCCCGCGCGGACCTCGCGGCTGCGACTGATCGCTGCCTCCGCGGCCGATTGGCGACCCGACGGGCCCGCAGATCTGGTCACCTGCGTGCACGGGTTGCACTACATCGGCGACAAACTGGCCCTGCTGTCGGCGATGGCGCGGTGGACGACGCCGACCGGGTCGTTCGCCGCGCATTTCGACCCGCATTCGATCCGGAACAGCGACGGAGCATCGGCGGCACGCCGGGTATCGGCCGAATTCCGCCGTGCGGGAATGGATTACGACCGCCGACGCCATCGCGTATCGGCCCGAGGCCCGCGAACCCTGTCCTTTCCGGCCGTCTATCTGGGTGCCGACGACGCCGCGGGCCCCGGCTACACGGGTCAACCCGCCGTCGCCTCGTATTACGACTGGCGACCATCCGAATAGTGCTGGCACATAAGCATTCTCAATGTCGGGACGACTGTCCCGCGCCGACCGATTCGTATTCCACGACCTCCCGCGCCGCGCGTTCACCCGAGCGGACCGCACCGTCGACCCACCCGCACATCACGGCGGAACTCTCGGTGCCGGCCCAGTGGATACGACCGCACGGGGGCCGCAGCGCGTGGCCGAACTGCGTGAGCACCCCGGTCGGCGCGTGACTGAGCATTCCGCCGCCGGAGAAGCGTTCGGCACTCCAATCCTGTTCGACGTAATCGACAGGCCGCCGGGCCTTTTCGCCGAACCGTTCGACGAGGCCGTCGAGTATCGCCGTTCTGCGCTGGGGCGCGTCGAGACTTCCCAGCCGACGCGCGACGGGTCCCTCGGTGATGACGCACATGATTCCCGGGTTCGCGGTGTCGGTGCAGGCGTCGATGGTGATGGTCGCGGGCGCGCCGGGCGCGGCCGACTGTCCCGACAGCCCGGCGGCGCGCCAGAACGGTTCGTCGTAGACGACGGCGGTCTTGATGATCGCGCCGCTCGGCATCCGCTGATGCAGGAAGGACCGGTCGGTCGGGAGCATCGGGTCGTAGCGGATCTGACTGGCGATGGCCAGGGGGACCGCCACGATCACGCGGCGGGCGCGGACGATCGAATCGTCGGAGCGCACCGTCACGCCGTCGTCGTCCTGGCTGATCCGGCGCACGGGCTGCGACAGCCGGATGGACGCGCCGAGTTCGGCGGCCATCGGCCCGGAGATCGCGCCCATGCCACCGACCGGCCGGGAGTCCTGGGCACAGCCGCCGACGCCGAGTACGAAATTCGGGCCACCGCCCGAGGCCATCTGATACAGCACGAAGAGCAGCGAGACCTCGGAGGCCGCGCTGGTGTAGCAGCCCGCGATCGCGGTGTCGAGCAGTTCGTGAGCGGGTGCGGAGGCGATATTGCTGTCGAGCCACTGCGCGAGGCTGACGCGATCCCATTCCTCGGCACTGTTCGCCGTCCACGGCGTTTCGAGCGGAATCGATTTGCACATGTAGCCGAGCTCGAACAAGGCCGCGCCGAGGTTCATCGCCGCCCAGGTACTCATCGTCCACGGGACCGTGCCCCGGTAGCGGTGCTGTTTGCCGTCGACCAGCATCATGGCCTCGCCGTCGGTGTACTGCTTGTAGCTCGGTACGCCGAATTCGCTCATCAGGGCCTGGATACGGTCCTGTCCCGGCCCGACCCACGCGCCGCCGCGATCGATCCAGGATCCGTCGGGACGCGTTTCGGTGAAGGTGCGCCCGCCCACCCGATCGCGGGCTTCCAGCAATGTCACGGACCGGCCCGCCTGTGCGAGCCGCAAGGCCGCTGTCAATCCGGCGAACCCCCCACCGACTACGCAATAGTCGACGTCTGTCATGGTGCGCCGCCCTCGATGTCGAAGTGTCGCGCTGGGCTGACATGCGGCCGCGCGCGTGGTGTGCGGCGGCCCTGTCAGGAGGGTGCCGCGATTCGCCTTCGATCAGGCTGGAGCGTCGAAATACCCGGCAATTCTATAGCAATTCGCGAGTGGCGTCAGGCGCGCAGAGCGTCGAGCACCAGTTCGGAATAGCGCCGCCACTGGGCCGGATCGCGGATGTCGAGGTCGAGCAGCACCCGGGCGTAGCCGCCGACGAGGACGTGGATGTCCAGGACGGTGACATCGGGACGGAGCGCGCCCTGTCGCTGCGCGGCCGCGATCATCCTGGCGAAATGGTGCGAGGCCTGGTCGCGGTCGCTCGGTCGCTGGGTGTGGGGCAGCGTTTCGGCGAAGGAGCGATCGGCGGCCAGTTTGTCGGACAGGTCGCGCAGGAGGTCGCGCAGTGCGGCGAACGCGTCATCGGTGGCGGCGGCGCGCTCGATGCGCGCGTTCATCCAGGTGAGGTGGTGATTCGCGACGGCGGCGATCAGATCGGTCTTGGTGGGGTAGCTGCGATAGACGGTGGCCTTGCCGACCCCGGCCCGGGCGGCGACTTCCGGCACCGTGGCCTCCAGGCCCCGCTCGGCGAACACGGCGAGCGCGGCCGCGGTGACCTGCTCGTGGTTGCGGCGGGCATCGGCCCTTCGATCGGACCAGTCCTGCTGTTCGTGCGGGTGCGCTGGAGGCATGTGATCAGTGTGTCGTGCCCGCCGGGGACGCGACATTCCGGTCGACGGCGGGGGCATCGGTGTCGTCGGCGACCGGGGCGCGTCGGGCGCGCGGGATCAGCACCGCGGCGACGGCTGCGACGGTGACGCCCGCGGACGCGATCCAGAACGCCTGGCTGTAGGCGTGGTCGGTCGGGACGCGCTGCCCCGCCGTCATGCTGGCCGCGAGCAGGGTGGTGACGATCTGCGACCCCAGCGAGGAGCCGACCGAGCGGATCAGATTGTTGACGCCGTTGCCTTGGCCGAGCATGTCCTGCGGAACGGCTTCCATGATGAGGTTCGGCACCGCGGCCATACCCATGCCGATACCGCCGAGCACCACCATCGACCAGACCAGTACCGAGGTCTGGGTGCCGTGTGCCACGGCCAGCGCCGCGAGGCCGCCCGCCGCGATCAGCGCGCCGCCGGTCAGCGGGACCTTCGGGCCGAGGAAGGTGGTCAGCCGTCCGGACAGGCCGCCCGCGACCAGCATCGTCAGGCAGGCGGGCAGCAGGAGCAGGCCCGCGCCGGTGGCGTTCATACCGAAGCCGTAGCCGACGGCCTCCGGGGTCTGGGCGAGTTGCGGAATGAGCATGAACGCGCCGAACATGCCGAAGCCGAACAGCAGGGTCGTGATGTTGGTGCCGAGGACAGCGTGGCGGCCCAGGACGCGCATATCCACCAGCGGATCGGTCGTGCGGCGCTCGACGAAGACGAAGACGACCAGCACGATCAGTCCGAAGGCGATGAGGCCGAGTGTGCGTTCGTCACCCCAGCCCCAGGTCGAGGTGCGGGTCAGCGCGAACAACGGTGCGACGAGGCCGACGGCGAGCAGGGCGACGCCGACGAAGTCCAGACGTGCTCGCGCGCCGCCGGTGTCGGAGGGCAGTCGGAGCGCGCCGAACGCGGCGATGACGGCCATCACGGCGCCGATCCAGAAGATCCAATGCCAGGACGCGTGGTCGAGCAGGAGTCCGCCCATCAGCAGGCCCGCGCCCGCGCCGATACCGGCGATGGCCGATACCAGGCCGAGGGCGACCGGTCGGCGGTCGGGATCGAACCAGTCGCCGATGAGTCCGAGGCACAGCGGAATGATGCCGCCGCCCGCGCCCTGGAGCACGCGCGCGGCGACCAGGATCCAGATGCTGGGTGCGAGCGCGGCGGCCACGCTGCCCAGCGCGAACAGCGCGAGCACGATGACCAGCATGCGGCGTTTGCCGTACATGTCACCGAGGCGCCCGAGGACCGGCGTCAGCACCGCCGCCGCGAGCAGATAGCCGCTCATCACCCAGGACACATCGGTCACCGAGGCGTTCAGGGATTCGGCCAGTGCTCCCATCCCGGGAACGACCGCGGTCTGAGCGATCGAGAACGCGGCGGTCGCGAGCACCAGCACCGGCATGCTCGCGGCGCCCGACGCCTGCTTGATCTTGTTCATCGGTCTCCACCTATTTCGCAGACACATGGAAGTGGACCCTCGGGTCCGCTTATGCACCTTACGATAAGTGGACTTCGGGGTCCACTTCAAGCGGAGGTGGTGACCGCGATGGTGACCGGCGTCGACGGCTCAGCGGCCGAAGGTGCGGGCGGTGGCCAGGGTGGTGAGACGGTTGTCGTTGCCGGTGTCGCGCAGTTCCACCCGGCCGAGACCCTCGTGCAGGCGGGCCGAGGCGATGACCGGGCCGACCCTGGCGCCGAGGAGATAGCGCAGGCCCAGGAAGCTGAGGGTTTCGCCGGGGGCGAGGGAGAGCACGGCTTCCTCGGCGGCCAGGGCGATGAGTCCGCCGTTGATCGTGTCGGAGGCGTTCAATGCCTCGATCGAATGCGGCAGCAGCACCGTTCCCGGGCTGACGCGTTCGCAGCGGGCTCGCTCGGCCAGTGGTACGGGGAGCCGGTCCGGCGTCGGCGGCAGTTCGATGCTCAGTTTCGGCGGCAGATGGACATCCGGGTTCGGGGCGACCATGAAGGACGCGGCCCCGACGGCGATCGGTGCACCGTCGACGGTGAATTCGAATTCGGCGACGAAAACCGAGCGGCCGACCTTGACGACCTTGCCGACGGCGTGCACCGTGCCCGCGCTGGGCGCGGGGCGATACAGGTTGACGTCGAGTTCGAGCGTCACCGGGACGCGCGGGCCCATCACCAGCGAGGCCAGCAGGCCCGCGACGATATCGGCCCAGGTCGCCAGTACCGAGGTGCGCAGGACATTCGTGCCGGGCACATGCATCTCGGGGGTGATCTCCGCGGTGCCGTGGAGTTCGTCGCCCACCCGTCGGGTCACGAAAGCCAGTTCGCGGATGATCTGTCCGCGTTGCCTGTCCAGGCTGCTCGGCACGCTCGTCACGGTGTCTCCTCTTGGTCGGGCGCGCACGCGGGGGGCGACCTGTGTGACCGCATGCTGTGATAATGGCATTCTCCTTATTGAGAACCTACGTTCCAAAGTTAGCACTACCTAACCCGCTTCGGGGCGATCCGGCCGGGTGACGGCGAACACAAGAAATTTCGCCAGGAGTGTCGATCCGGCGCCTCTCCCGTTCGACCCAGGTATGAGAGGGTCCGAAAGGGATCCGGACAACCAGGGAGAGAACCATGAAATTCATGCTGGTGATGCGCGCGACCGACGAAGGCTACGCACGGATGGCGAATACGGACTTCAACGAGATGCTCGAGACGATGGGCCGGTTCAACGACGAACTGATCCGTGCCGGAGTGCTCGTGGCGGCCGAGGGGCTCGATGATCCCGCCGAGGGCGTGGTCGTGGACTACTCCTCGGAGACGCCGGTGGTGACCGACGGCCCCTACGGCGAGGCCAAGGAGTTGTTCGGGGGGTTCTACATCCTCGAGGTGGCATCCAAGGAAGAGGCCGTCGAATGGGCCAAGCGCATTCCGGGTGCCGGTGCCGGTTACAAGACCGAGATCCGTCGCGTGCCGTCGATCGATGAATTCCCGCAGGACAACATCTGGATCCAGAAAGAGCGGGCCTGGCGCGAGGCCACCGGCCAACTCTGAGCGGAGGTCCGGGGAATGGGCGAGCCGACCGGCCGCGAGGCGGTCGCCGCCGTGTGGCGAATCGAATCGGCGCGGATCGTCGGTGCGCTGGCCCGCTACACCGGCGATTTCGCACTGGCCGAGGACCTCGCGCAGGAGGCGCTGGCGGAGGCGCTGGTGACCTGGCCGCGGGAGGGGACGCCGCGCAATCCCTCGGGCTGGCTGCTCACCGTCGGCCGTCGCCGCGCGATCGACGCCTTCCGCCGCCGTTCCGCGCTCGACGACAGATACGCCGCTCTCGCCCGTGATCTGGGCGAGGGCGGCGTCCTCGCGGGCAGCGACCCCGTGCCGCCGGACCGGTCCGGCGACGAGGTGCTGTGGGATCCGGACCAGATCGATGACGACGTCCTCGCCCTGATGTTCATCTCCTGCCATCCCGTGCTCTCGCGCGAGGCGCGGGTGGCGCTCACCCTGCGCGTGGTCGGCGGCCTGACCAGCGACGAGATCGCCAAGGCGTTCCTGGTCCCCACCGCGACCGTGCAGGCCAGGATCACCAGGGCGAAGAAGACGCTCGGGGCCGCTCGGGTGCCCTTCGAGGTACCCGATGCCGAGGAGCGCGCCACCCGGCTCGGTTCGGTGCTCAGCGTGGTCTATCTGATCTTCACCGAGGGTTCGTCGGCCAGTTCCGGCGGCGCGCTGATCAGGTTCGATCTGGCGGGCGAGGCGCAGCGCCTCGCCCGCGTGCTGGCCCGGTTGATGCCGAACGAACCCGAGGCGCAGGCGCTGTCGGCGCTGCTGGAATTGACCGCGGCGCGCTTTCCCGCGCGCACCGGGCCCGACGGCGAATCGGTGCTGCTCGAACAGCAGGACCGCCGCCGCTGGGATCGGGCCGCCATCGCCAGGGGCAGGGCCGCGCTCGTCCGCGCAGAGAAGGTCGGCAGGGGATTGGGCGCGTACGGTCTGCAAGCCGCGATCGCCGAATGTCACGCGGTGGCCGATTCGGTGGGTGACACGAACTGGGAGCGGATCGTCCTGCTCTACGAGGCGCTGGGACGGCTCGCGCCGTCACCGGTGGTCGACCTGAACCGCGCGGTGGCGGTCTCGATGGCCCGGGGGCCGGGCGCGGGGCTGTCGATCGTGGACGAACTCGTCGCGGGCGGGACGTTGTCGCAGTCGCATCTGCTGCCCAGCGTTCGCGGGGAGTTGCTCACCCGGCTCGGTCGAGTCGACGAGGCCCGGGTCGAATTCGAGCACGCGGTCGAATTGTGTGGGAACGAGCGTGAGCGGGTGGTCTTGCGGCGCAAACTCGCCGACCTCGGATGAGCGGGACGGCGCGGCCGCGGCGCGCGGGGGATCAGTCGGTCGCGTCGTCGTCGCGATCGGCGCGCGCCGTGCCCGACACCCGGATCACCCCGGCGTCGAGGTCGAGTTCGACACGGGGCCGATGCAGCTCGCCGTCGCCGGACCGGCTGCTCTCGTCGGTCAGCTTCTTGCCCGGCAACATCTCTCCGAAAACGCCCACCACGCCACGATAGCGCGCGCGGCGCACCGGCCCGAGGACATCCGAGGACCGGACCGAGGTATCCGGAGCCGGTCGATCAGGCCGGGACGGCGGGAATCACGGGACCACTTCGACCACGTCGCCCGGGGACAGATGGTTGTAGGTCGCTTCGGCGCCTTCGGGCGTCATCCTGATGCACCCGTGTGACTTGTGTTCGACAGGCCCGATATGAGTGGCGATATCACCGTTGAAGAACACCGCGAAATGCATGGGCGCGTGGTGCATGGTGCTCCAGTGGTAGAGCCGTTTGAACGCGACGCGGAAGACGCCGGGCGGCGTCTCGTATCCGGGCATTCCGTGCGAGATCGGGCTCGGCCCGTAGACGACCCGGCCCTCCTCCATCAGCCACGCTTCGTTGGTCGCCAGCCGCAGGCAGGCACGCGCGCTCGTGCCGCACGGCGCGACGGTGGGGATCAGCGCGGGCATTCCGGGGACGTTCGGACCGCCCGGCCACAGCGGGTCGGCCTGCGCGGGTATCGCCATCGTCAGCCCGGCCGCCGCGATGGTCGCGGCGAGTACGCGTCCGGCGGTGCGCCGGCGGGAACGAGGTGTGCTCATGGCATTCGACCTCCCTGTTCGAGGCCCGTGCCCGCGCGGTTCACTGCCGCTGTCTGATGCTGAACCAGCCCTCCATGAAGGCGTGGTAGCGGCAGTAGAACGGGTGCGAGCCGATTTCGACGGGCGCCTTGAATGTGATGGTCTGTCCGGCTTCGACCTGTTTGTCGAACAGTCCGGGGCGTCTGCTGGTGACGCTGTGCCTGACCTGGTCGTGGTTGACCACGGTGACGACCGCGCCGGGAGTGATCGTGGGCAGATCGCTGTAGGTGAGATCGTCGATGGTGATGGTGACGGCGGGATTCGGCGCGGGCCCCGGCGGCGGAAGCGCTATCGGCGTGTCGTCGGAGGAATCGCACGCGGTGATCAGGGCCAGCGCGGCGATTCCGCTCATCGCGCACCCGAAGACCGAACGAACTCCGGCTCGGCGAAAAGGTAGTGGCACGACGGCCTCCTGGCGCGCGCTCCGATCCTGGAATCCCATGATAAAACCGCGACGGAATATATTCGGTCGAATTATGGGGGATATTTCATAAACTCCGTCACCGAAATCTAGGCGCACGGAAATGGCCGTGGCACAAGACGCCACGGCCGTTTCGTTACCGGATCGACGTCATTCGACGACTTCGACGATATCGCCGGGGGACAGGTGGTTGTAGGTTCTCTCGGCGCCTTCCGGCGTCATTCTGATGCAACCGTGCGACTGTTCTTCGATCGGGCCGATGTGGGTCGCGATATCACCGTTGAAGAAGACCGCCCACTTCATCGGGGCATTGTGCATCGTGCTCCAGTGATCGGCCTTCTTGAAGGCCACGTGGAATCTGCCGGGAGGTGTCTCGAAACCCGGCCTGCCGTGGGAGATCGGGGTCGGGCCGTAGGTCACCTTCCCGTCCTCCATCAGCCAGCCCTCGTTGGTGGACAGACGCAGGCAGAAGCGTGTGTCGGCCGAACACGGCGCGTAGACCGGCGCCGGTGGGGGCGGCGGGACGATCGCCGGTACGCCCGGGATGTCCGGTCCGCCCGGCCACAGCGGTTCGGCCTGCGCCGTCGCGGTGAGAGTGAATCCGGCCGCCGCGATACCGGCGACCGCGACGAATTTCGCGGCCCGTGCACGTAGATTTTTGATGCTCATTTTCAACCCCTTTTCCCGCTGACCTTGTGTCGCTTTGCGAGGGCGATGCGTCTACTACATCGCCGAGTGCAGAGGATCGTCTCGGAAAATCGACGATCGGGTGCGTATCCAAGTCGGGACAATTAGTTGCGCATCGTGTGTGGGATTTTATCCGTTGAAAGTGTCCGCCCAATTGATTTTCCGAAGAAACGAGTCGTCGACCCGGAATTCTCGATTCCCGCCCGGAACGGGCGCCGTGCCGGTATGGTTGCCGCACTGAGTTCGAGGAGGTTTCCGATGCAACGTCGCATCTCGGTACACGCGCTGTGGCGCCACATCCGCCGCGGACTGCTCCTGTACGGCGCGAGCGTCGGCGGCTCGATGTACTGCTACCAGGAGTCGGTACGCGAAGAGGCCGAGGCCAAGGCGTGGGATTGGTCGATCCCGAACCAGTGGTACGACATGGCCCACCGGGACTGAGTTCCCGGCTCCACCGGGCCCGTTCGCGGACTCGATCCGGCCGTCAGCGTTGCCGCACGGCGGTTTCGCGGCACAGCACATACGAGCGGGGCCCGGTGTCCGGCAGTTCGACCTCGGCGACGAGTTCGTAGCCGGCAGCCCGGTAGAAACCGAGGTTCGCGGGGTTGGTCGTCTCCAAGTGGGTGGGCAGTCGGTAGGTGTCGCTACAGGCGATGCCGTAGTCGAGCAGCGCCCGGCCGTGGCCTCTGCCCCGTGCCCGCGCGGTCGTGGCGATCGCCAGTAGATGCCAGTGCGGTCGCGCGGGGGCCGCCATGTACCCCGCCACGGTCGCCTCCTGCCGCCCGTCCACGGCATCGGGCGATAAACCGGCCTACCGCTTGTCTTTTGCCGCGATCGCCGCAGACTTCCCCGGTACGCGCCGTCGTCGCGGACCGGTGTAGGCGGCGTGCGGAGATCCGCTCCGGGATCGTGTACGTTTCGCTCACCGTCCACGATGCCCGGCGGGAGCAGGTCGGCCCGGTGTTCGCCTGTGCCCGTGCGCGGCGCGTTTCCCGGTCGAATCGGGGGAGACCCCCGAACCTTCGCCCAGGTAAGTGGGGGGTTCGAAACGCGTAACCGGTGATTGTTCCAGCTCGATGTCGCAGTTGACCAGCTCGACCGGCGGAGGACGTTGTGAATCATGTGGTGAGACTGGCGGTGCCGCTCTTCGCGGCCCTGCTGATACTGGGCGGGGTCGCGGGGGTCGCCACGGGCGCCCCGGACGAATTGAAGCATTGCGAGGTCAGCTCGGGCCGGGTTCCCGAGACCGCCTCGCCCGACGAGGTCGGCATCGATTCGGCGGCGCTGACGGCGGCCGTGGCCTTCGCCTCGGATCCGACGCGCAGGAATGTCCAGGTATTCCGCAACAACTGTCTCATCGCGACGGGGCCGCACAACGCCGAAACCGGTGGTGAGCCCTGGAATATGTGGAGCGTGACCAAGAGCGTGGTCGCCATGGTCGCGGGCATCGCGGTCGATCAGGGAAGGCTCGAGCTCGACGATCCGATCGGGAACCACCTGCCCGTCGGGCTCGGCGACCGGGCGCACCGGGAGATCACGGTGCGCAGTCTGCTCACCGAATCCTCCGGAATGCAGGTGGCGGTCGCGTCGGAAGGCGTCACCGGACTCGTACAACTCGATCCGAACGTGGTCGCCCAGGCCATGGCCATGCCGATCGAACATCCGCAGGGCACCGTCTGGCAGTACAGCCAGCGCGCCGTCGACCTGCTCGCCTACGTGGTCCAGCAGGCGGTCGGCGAGGATTTCCAGGCCTTCGCGCAGCGGAACCTGTTCTCCCCCCTGGGGATCGAGCAGACCGACTATCACTGGGGAAGGGACCGCAGCGGCAACACCTACGGCTATGCCCACCTGCTCCTGCCGCCCGACGATTTCGTCAAACTCGGGCTGCTCGTCCTCGGCAAGGGCACGTGGGGCGACCGGCAGGTGATCTCGGCCGAATACCTCATCCAGGCCACGACACCGACGGTGCCCAATCCGTGCTACGGATTCCTCTTCGTGGTCAACGGACCAGGCTGTGAACCGCTGTTCCCCGGCCTGCCCGCCGACGCGGTGCAGATGTCGGGCATGCTGCGCCAGGACGTCTTCATCGTGCCGAGTCTCGGCCTGGTGATCAGCTGGACGGGCGTCACCGTGCCAGGCGGCTCCGTCAGCTTCCCGCACGACGTCCTGCGCACCACGGCGGCGGCCTTCCGCGAGCCGCGACTGGCCGACCCGGGCCCGTATATTCCGCGCGAGGACATCAGCGTCATGGATCCGTCGATCTCGAATCCGACGGCTACTCTCGCGGCCTTCGGCATCGGTCCCTCCGCCTACCCGGGATGCGGCCCGGTGACCTGTCTGGGCAAACCGCTCGGATCACCGATCGCCGACTGGCCGCCCGGCTGCTTCATCCTCGGCTGTGTCGGCACCGACCCGGAGACGCCGGGAATCCACTAGTCGGTCGACGGACCCGGCCACCCGGACGTTCCGTTCACTTGTCGCCGACGAGTTTCCCGAGAATCGCGGGAAGGCGCTTGAGGACCGTGCGCTCCTGATCGGTCAACTCCACCTGTGCGGCCCGCGCTATCCATGCCGCTCGACTCGTTCGTTCGTCGTCGAGTCGAGCGCCGCCCGCCACCGACAGGGCCACGATGACGCGCCTCTTGTCGCCGGTATCCGCCGCGAGGTCCACCAATCCCTGGTCCGCCAGCAGCCGCACCGTTCGAGCCATCGTCTGGTGGCGCACGCGTTCGCGCTCCGCCAGTGCCACGATCGCCGATGGTCCATCTCTGCGCAGATGACCAAGTACCGCGGCTTGTCCCGCCGGCATCGTGTCGACGCTTCTGACGTGGCGCACGAACCTTCCGACGACGAGGCGGAGTTGCTCGGCGTCGGCCGCGGAGTAGTCGTCATCCTTCACTGGACAAACTATACAGCTTCGCTGTACTTTCAGAAATGCAGCAAGGCTGTATAAATGGACTTTCTCAGGAGGACCCGACAGTGAGCTACCACCCCTACGCGCTGACCTTTCCGGCCACCGAATTCGTATTGCGCAGTGACGATTTCGAGAACGGAGGCCCGCTCCCGACGGCCTGCTACAACACCGACGCAGGTGCCGATCGATCTCCCGCGCTGGCCTGGTCGGGCTTGCCCGACGGAACCCGCAGCTTGGTCATCACCGCCTTCGACGCCGACGCGCCGATCCCGGGCGGACTCTGGCATTGGGCGGTCAAGGACGTGCCCGCCGCCGCGGGGAGCATCGAAGGCGGCGCCGGAGCGAGCGGCGGGACCGCTCTGCCCGTCGGCGCCGTCACGCTGACCAATGACCTCGGGCAAGTGGCGTACTCCGGGGTGGCGCCGCCGCCCGGCACCGGCACCCATCGCCTGTTCGTCTGCGCGACGGCCCTCTCGGTGGAACGTCTGGAGACACCCGACGGCGCGAGTCTCGCGATGCTCAACATTCTGATGATTCCGCACACGGTCGGTCGGGCGGTGCTCATCGGAACGAGCGACGCCCCCGCGTGACAGCCCGTGCGGGGGCTGCCGACGCGTTATTCACCCCGGCGGGCCTTCGCACGTCGCTTGCCTTCGTGCATGGCCTGGACCCGAGCCACCGGAATCGTGTGACCCTCCTCGATCAGGTCGAGCGGAAGACGCTGTGGTGCGGGCAATTCCGATTGCCACGGATCGGAATCGCCGAGTAGGTCCGGCACGGTTCTCACGGTGAAATCGGACGGTGTCACATCGTCGAGGTCGGCCCAGCGCAGCGGGAACGAGACGGTGACACCGGGACGGATGCGTGGGCTGTAGGCCGCGGCCACGGTGGCGCCGCCCGAGCGCGTGGCGTCGAGGAAGACTTTGCCGTGGCGGTCTTCGCGGATGAACGCGGTGGTGCCGATCGCCGGATCGATCCGCTCTGCTCGCGCCGCCACCGCACGTGTGGCGGCGGCAGCGTCCTCGACAGCGATTCCGGGTACTACCGGCACGAAGACGTGTAATCCCTTGGAGCCGCTCGTCTTCACCGCCCCCGTCAGTCCGTCGGCGGCCAGTGCTCGCTGGATGAGCCGAGCGCCCGCGACCGCGTCGGCGAAGGTCTGTCCCGGTGAGGGATCGAGGTCGAGCACGAGGTGTGTGGGTTCGGGTGCGGATTCGGCGAGGAACAGGGTCGGGTGGAATTCCACCGCTCGCTGGTTACCGAACCAGATCAGCGTCCGCAGGTCGTCACAGAGCGCGTAGGTGATCTCCCGCCGGGAACTCTCCGCCCACACGGTCGTCCGCGACACCCACTCCGGGGTGTACTTCGGGAGATTCTTCTGTGTGAACGGCGCCTGTCCCGGCCGCACCCGCACCACCGACAACGGACGGCCCCGCACCACCCGCAGCAACCGTTCCCCGGCGAACTCCAGATAGTCGAGAAGATCCCGCTTGGTCGCCTCGGCCCCGTCGAACAACGGCTGGTCGAGATTGGACAGTTCGACCTCGTGACGCCGTTCGGCTCCTGCCATCGCTCCACCATCCCCCGCTACCGCGCGGCAGTCAATCACGCGCCGATACGCGGGTTCGCCGCGTGCTCGATCAGGGCGCGGCGCTGCTCGGCCATGATCGCCGACGCGCGCGAAGGCCACACCATCCCGGCCGCCCGGGGCCGGGCCGTGCACGAGGGCAAGCGTCGTGCGCGAGCCCGCCGTTCCGACCGAGAATCGTCGCGATCGGCCGATTTCGCCGCGCGAACCCGTGAACCTGTGGACGCTGGGAAGCGGCCGACGGAACAGGAGTGGAATGTGGAACCGATCGTCACGGTGACAGGGGGCAGGGTCCGGGGTAGGGAGGTCGACGGGATCAGCGCGTTCCTCGGGGTGCCCTACGCGGCCGCGGCGGTGGGCGAAAGGCGTTTCGGGCGACCCGAACCCGTCGAGCCGTGGGACGGCGTGCGCGACGCGAGCGCACTCGGAGCGACCTGTGTGCAGGCGCCCTACCCGCCCGCGATCGAGGCGATCCTCGGCACCTACACCGTGCCCGGCGCGGAATATCTGAACGTGAACGTGTGGACTCCGGATCCGGGTGGCGCGGGTCTGCCGGTCATGGTGTGGATTCACGGCGGCGCGTTCGTCCACGGATCCAATGCCGTCCCCGTGTACGACGGTGCGGCTTTCGCCAGGGACGGCGTGGTGCTGGTCGCGCTGAACTACCGTCTCGGCGCTTCGGGGTTCGCCGTGCTGGACGGTGCGCCGCCGAATCGGGGGCTGTGGGACCAGTTGGCGGCGCTGGCCTGGGTGCGGGAGAACATCCGGGCATTCGGCGGAGACCCGGACAATGTCACGGTCTTCGGCGAATCGGCGGGCGGCATGAGTGTCGCGTCGTTGCTCGCTTCCCCCGTTGCCCGTGGACTTTTCGCGCGGGCGATCATGCAGAGCGGAAACGGCGGGGTGGTGGCCACCCTCGAGGACGCGCGACTGCTCGGCAGAGCCCTGGCGGACAAGTTGGGACTTCCCGCGACGGCGGAAGCCTTTGCGGCGGTGGCACCCTCGGCATTGTTGGCCGCGCAGGAGGCGATCGCCGCCGAGATCGGTCGCGTTCCCGATCCGGCGCGCTGGGGAGCGTCGGTGCTCGCGCGCGGCTCGGGCATCATGAGTTTCTTTCCGACACTGGACGGCGAACTGCTCACCGAGGAGCCCGCCGTCGCCATCGCCGCCGGTTCCGCGCGCGGTGTCCCGCTGCTCGCCGGGTGCACGGCCGAGGAATTCCGGCTGTTCACCGTGCCGACCGGTCTGGCCGCCGCGATCACCATGGACTCACTACCGTTCGCCCTCGGGCGATTCGGCGTCGATGCCTCGGTGATCGGAACCTACGCGGCGAACCGACCCGACGCGACCGGCGGCGACCTGTTGGCCGCGATCGTCACCGACGCGGTGTTCCGTGGCCCGACCAGGGAGATCGTGCTCGCGCATGCGGCGACGGGAACACCGGCCCACCTGTACGAATTCGCCTGGCGACGCGCCGAACTCGGTGCGATCCACGCCTTGGAGGTCCCGTTCGTCTTCGACACGCTCGCGGCCGGGCCACGGCTGACCGGTCCGAATCCGCCCCAGCGTCTCGCCGACGAGATCCACGCGGCGTGGATCGCGTTCGCCACCAACGGCGATCCGGGCTGGCCCCGCTATGTCGACGGCGAACAGGTGATGGTCTTCGACGACCCGGTCTCCGGTCCGGTCGCGGATCCGCGACCGGACGAACGTGCCGTCTCCGCGTCCGCCGCGACGAGATGACCTCGCGCGACGGCAGATCCCCGCGACCGTGAGATCCGGCGCGACTCGCGACACCGCGTGGCCGTCGGATTCGGAATCCGCCACGCGACGCGACGCGCGGACGGTTCGGGTTTTCGGCCCCGCGCGGTGGCCCATCGGCCATTCGCCAGCCATAATCCGATGAGGTATGCAATGTTGTTAGAGCTCAACAGCATTGAGACGGTAACCCGAGGTCGCCGTGAAGGCGCCGGTAAAGGGGGGTGCGGCGGAGTCATGAGGTCGTCGAACACGTCCGATCCCACGCGCGGTGGCGGTTCCCGGACCGCCACCGGCCGGGGGCGGTCCGCCGCGGTTCCGCTGTGGCCGGGAATGATTCCGGATTCGGGCGAGCTACCGCGGCCGTTGCCGCCGCCGCGCACGCTCGCTCCCTCTCGCGCACGGGCCCGCCGCCCGCCGCCGCGCCGCCGTCGCGGACGATCGTGGCTGGTGGGGTCGGTGGCGCTGGGCGCTTCGCTCTCGGCGGTAGCGGTGGTGATGGTCTACTCCAGCACGGTGACCACCCCGCGTCAGGCGGCGACGGCCGCCGATCCGGTGCTCGGCGGCGGGCCGGGATGCGAGCCGACCCGGACCGAGCAGTTGGTACGTGGAAACGGTGTCGGCTCGCTCGCCAACGGTCCCGAGACCATCCTCGCTTTCCAGCACGCGTACTACGTCAGCCGGTCCGGCCCCGCGGCCCGCGCCCTGACGACCGAGGACGCCTCGGTCCCGACGGCGGAGGTCATCGGCGCGGGCATCGCCTCCATTCCGCCGGGAACCCAGCACTGCGTGCTGATCACACCGTTGGCCGACGGTCGTTTCGACGTCGTCATCACCGAATTGCGCCCCGCCGCCGTCGCCCGTACCTATCGGCAGTTCGTCACCGTCGCGTCGGGACCGAACGGTATGGCGATCACCAGGATCGCGGCGCCGTCGTGACACGCCGACCGCGGCTCTCCGGAATCAGGGGGTCGCGGTCGTCGCCCGCGGATCGAAGCCGCCGGGGATCTCGTAGATCGATCCGGTGAACGTGGCGCCGAACAACCTGCCCGCCGAGAAACCGCTGTTACCGCGCCCGTAGGTGACGACGCTGGTGAACGGATTGCCGCTCCCGAGCACGCAGTAGCGCTGCGGTGCGTCGATTCGGATGACCTGGCCGGTGGTGTTGAGCGGAACCACCGGACGATCGGCGGAATCCAGGGTCAGCCCGTCCGGCGCGCCCAGCGCGTCGCCGCCGCCGAGATCGAGCAGGGATTGCGGCGCGCCCGGGTTGTCCACCGGAATACGGCTGACGCCTGGATCGACGAATGTACGCCCCACATAGAGGAATCGGTCACCGTCGCCGAGTACCGCGCCGTTGGCGCTGGGGAACCGGGCCCAATCCGGCTGTACCACACCGTTCGGATACACCCGACCGATGAAGCTGCCGAAATCGTTGGTGGCGTAGATGATTCCGTCGGCGCCGACCGCCATGCCGTTCGCGGCGCCGAGTCCGGAGGCCACGGGCGTCGTCGCCCCGGTGTCGGTATCCATCCGGACGATCCCCGCGTGGCGCAGTGAGTCGCCGACCAGCACGCGCGCGTCGGCGCCGTAGCCGACGAGCAGTCCGCCGTCCGGCGTCCACGCCAGCGCGCCCGCGCCGCCGTTGCCGACGGCGCCGATGGGTACGGCGGGTGCGCCGGGCGCGTCGATCCGGAACACCCGTCCGGTCAGGACGTCGGTGGTGAAGGCGCGGCCGCGGTCGTCGACCGTGAGTCCTTCCAGCGCGCCGGGAACCGAGGCGGCGGGCAAGGTCGGCTGTCCCGCGCCCTGGCAGGTCGGCGCGGCCTGCGCCGGTGGTGCCGCGACCACCGACATCGCCGCGAAGACACAGGCCCCGAGGGTGATCGCCGCTCTGCTCATCCCTGCATTCCACACCGCGCGCACCGGAGCGCGGCGCGTTTCCGCGAGGGCGTGACAGATCCGGTGCATTCGGATCACGGTGGATGCACGGCATCGGCCACCGGGCAATTTCCCAGCGAAATACCTGGTCGGAAGGATTTCGAGATTTTCTCGAATCGAGAGGTGTCGATCGCGTCCGCCGGGGTATCCGGGCGACGCCGAGCCGAAGAGAGAACGAGGATGTCGGATGAGTAGGACGTCGAATTCTGCCGAAGGATCGTCCCGCGCGGCGGGGCGGGACAGCTACGACGATATCGAGCCCTGGTTCGAGAAGTTGGCCTCGCTCGACGCCGACGACCCGCACCGCTCGGCCCTGCGCACACAGATCGTGCAGCGGTGTCTGCCACTCGCCGAGCACATCGCCCGCAAGTTCTCCGGGCGCGGCGAGGAGTTCGACGATCTGCTCCAGGTCGCCCGGCTCGGCCTCGTCCAGGCCGTCGACCGTTTCGACGTCTCGCGCGGCGCGACCTTCCTGTCCTTCGCGGTGCCGACCGTCATGGGTTCGGTCCGCAGGCATTTCCGCGACGGCACCTGGGCGCTGCGGGTGCCGCGCCGCGCCAAGGAAGTGCAGGCGCTCGTCCGCCCCGCCATCGAGGGGCTGTCGCAACGACTCGGCCGGATGCCGACCGCGCGTGAGATCGCGGCCGAACTCGACCTCGACGTCGTCGAGGTGACCCAGGCGATCATGGCCGCCAATGCCTACCAGACCAATTCGCTCGACGCCGTCGCGGGCCCGTCGGATGAGCAGTCACGTCCGTCGATCGCCGACACGCTCGGTGTGGAGGAACCCTCCTACCGGTTGCTCGAGGACGCGCTCGCGGTGCGTCCGCTGCTCGCCGCGCTGCCCGAGCGGGAACGGCGGATCCTGGTGATGCGGTTCTTCGAGAACAAGACCCAGGCCCAGATCGCCGACCGCCTCGGCGTGTCGCAGATGCAGGTCTCACGCATCCTCACCCGGACGCTCAGGAAACTGCGGGAGCAGGCGCTCGGCAGCGACGAGGACTACCGGGTCGCCTGAGTTGTCCCGTCGCATGCCGACATACCGGGGAATCCGCGCCCATCCGGTGGCGACAGCCACGCGAACTCCGTTCCGTCCACACAGCAGGGCGGTCACAGCCGCCTCGACGGAAGCGGTAGATGACGATGACAGTGATGCGTTCGGTTCTCGTGACGATGATGCTGACGGCGGCGCTCGGCGCGACCGCCTGCTCGGACGACAGCTCGTCCGATTCGAGTGCGAGCTCGAGCAGTTCGGCGGCCTCCGCCACGATAGCGCCCGCGAGTGGCGCCGCGGCGAACCTGGTCGGCCCGGGCTGCGCCGCCTACGCCGAGCAGGTGCCCTCCGGCGCGGGCTCGGTCAACGGGATGGCCCAGGATCCCGTCGCGGTCGCGGCGTCGAACAATCCGCTGCTGACCACGCTCACCGCGGCGGTGTCCGGTCAGCTCAATCCGCAGGTCAACCTGGTCGACACGCTCAACGGCGGGCAGTTCACCGTCTTCGCGCCGACCGACGCGGCCTTCGCGAAGGTCGATCCGGCCACCGTCGAGACGCTGAAGACGGATTCGGCCACGCTGACCGAGATTCTCACCTACCACGTGGTGCCGGGGCAGATCGCGCCCGACAAGATCGCGGGCACCCACAAGACCGTCGAAGGCGCCGATGTCGTGGTGACACGTTCGGGCGATGAGATCAAAGTCGCCAATGCCTCGGTGATCTGTGGTGGAGTGAAGACAGCGAACGCCACGGTGTATCTGATCGACACCGTGCTCGTGCCGCCCGCCGCGTGACGCACAACTGATCCAATGCTCGAGACCCCTTCCCTCGTCAGGAGTCGAGTTCGACGTGTTGCCGTTGCCGATCCACCTCGTGCCCGACATACCCCGTGGCCAGGGGAGGGCGTGCGCATGACCCGTGACTCGGACAACGCCGCGGTGCGGCTGTCGCGGGAGGGTGGGTCGGACGGGGAGTCCTGCCCGGTCCGCCCCCCGGGCGACGGACCCGAGCACACTCGACGGCTCGTCGAACTGCTCGCCGCGGTCGCGAAGGGCGACCGCGACGCCTTCACCGAGTTCTACCGGGCGACCAGCCATCGGGTGTTCGGACTCTCGGTGCGGATCCTGCGCAGTCACGCCGCGTCCGAGGAGATCACCCAGGAGGTCTATCTCCAGGCGTGGACACTGGCCGAACGCTACGACCCGCGACTGTCGAGTCCGATGGGGTGGCTGATGACGTTGACGCATCGGCGCGCGGTCGACCGGGTCCGCAGGGAAGAGTCCGCGGCCACCCGTGATATCGCCTACGGCCACCGACATCTCGGCCGGGATCACGATGTGGTGGCCGAGGCCGTCGATCAACGACTCGACACCCAGTCGGTGCTCGACTGTCTGGAGGTGCTCACCGATGTGCAACGTGAGTCGGTCGCACTCGCCTACTACAGCGGACGCACCTATCCCGAAGTGGCCGAACATCTCTCGGTGCCGCTACCGACGGTCAAGAGCCGGATCAGGGACGGGCTCAAACGCCTGGCGAACTGCCTGTCGGGGCAGGTGAACCCGTGAGCGACGACGACAGCGATCTCACCGAACTCGCCTACCCCTACGCCCTGGACGCCATGGCCGAGCTGGAGCGCCGCCGGGTCGAGAAGCGTCTGCTCGAGACGGACGAGGCCACGGCGCGGCAATTCACGACCACGGTCCGCGAACTGCGCGAGACATTGGCCGCCATGACCGTGGTCGACGCGCTGGAACCTCCCGCCGCGCTGGAGGATTCGCTGCTGCGGGCACTGGACGACAAACTCGCCGTCCCGCCGCCGGCGCCACGGCGATCGGGTTTCGGCCGCAAACGCTGGATCGCGGCGGCCGCGGCGGCCGTGATCGTCGCGATCGGAGCGAGTATCGCCGTGGTCGCCGACCGGTCCTCCGAACCCGAGACCGGGCTCAGCGCCCAGGTGGTCCTGGAACAACCGGATGTGCGGACTCGCACGGTGCCCGTCGCGACCGGTGGCTCACTGACCGTGCACACCTCGGCAAGACTCGCCGCCGCCAGCGTGTCCTTCGACGGTGTCGCGCAACCCGAATCGGGCCGGGCCTATCAGCTCTGGCTGGTGCAGGACGGCGCGGCGCGTTCGGCGGGCGTGGTCGAGAACGTGCCGGACCGAGGTCCGTCGGTGGTCACGCGCTACGACAGCGTGGACACCCTCGCCCTCACGATCGAACCCGCGGGCGGATCCCCACAGCCCACGAGTCAACCGATCGCCGCCGTCCCCCTCGCCTGATCCGTTGTCGTCGAAGGGATTCGACGCCCCGGCGGTCCGGTAGCGGCGACCGGCCGAGCGCCCGGGATCGGCCGGGCATCGCGTCGCACGAGGTGAACCGGGAGGTCTACCTCGGCCTCTGGCGGGCGGTACGCGCCGAATGGCGGTAGAGGTGTCCGACGATCGGACCCACAATGTCGACCGCGCGTCCGGGCGGTTGTCGGAATGGCCCGTTCACGGCGTGCGGGGCAGCGATGGGCGGAGCCGTGCGTACCGATGGCACGGTGCGATCCCGTTGCGCTGGAACGATCGTCGGTGTGGTGATCGGTCGGCGTGCGGCACGGATCGTCGGCGTGATGGGTGGTCGGCGTGCGGCACGGTCCATGCGATGCGGCCCGGTAGTGCTCGCAACACGAGGCGGTTGTGCGGGCGGACCGGTGGCGAAGACGGTGCCGGTCGAGTTCATGCGCTGGTCGTGCCGTACGGACCGGCGACACATGACGACTACCTGTGTCGGCCTGTAACCGTCGTGCGCCGACAGCGCCGACACCCGAAGAAACGAAACGAGTTGTGATGAATCGTCCCGCCGAATCCACACCGGCGATACCGACCGCCGCCGTGGCCGGAATCCTCGCCGCCGCAACCGTACTCGGCGTGGGCCACCTCATCGCGGCTGTGATCGACCCCGAGGCCGCCCCCTTCTTCGCGCTCGGCGGCTGGGTGGTCGACCACACGCCGCACACACTGAAGGATATGGCGATCCGCCGATTCGGCAGCAACGACAAACTCGCCCTTTTCCTGTCGATGTCCGGTGTGATGCTGGTCGGCGCGGCCCTGATCGGAATCCTGGAACGACGCAGGCCCTTCGGCAGCGCGCTGCTCGTCGTCTTCGCGGCGCTGGTGGTCGTCGCCGCGCTGCAACGCCCCACCGCCACCCCTTGGTTCGCCGTGCCGACTGTGCTCGGGGCCGTCGCCGGTATCGCGGCACTGCGTCTCCTCCGACGGCGAGCGCCTTCGCGGAGCGTCACGGGATCGACTCCGTCCGAGCGTTCGCGGGCACGCCGTCACGCGGCGGGGCGATCGAGCCATCCCGATGTGCGTGAAATACGCGCGCATACACTCGATTTCAGCGACACCGGGTCACCGCCCCTCGTCGGGGCGAATCAGCCGGACGAAGCGGCGTCAGGCGAGTATCGGATACCTGATGCGGCACCAGACACCGATGGCGGCGCGGGCCCGGCCGTGCGGAGCGGCTCGGAGCGCGCTGCGGGCGCAGACCCCGGGACCGGCAAGGCTGGTCCCGGACCGACACGGCGTGGCTTCCTCGCACTCACGGCCGGTGTCGGCGCGTTCGCGCTCGGCACGGCCGCCGCGGGCCAGTGGTTAGGAGGACGGCTGCGCGATGTCGGCGCGGACCGGGCGCGATTCCCGCTCCCACGGACCGCTCCGGTCGCCGCCGCGCCCGAGTTGCCGGTCCGGGGGCTCACCGAATTCGTCACGCCGAACGATCGCTTCTACCGGGTGGATACCGCCCTGCGGGTGCCCACCTTGCGCAGCACGGACTGGCGGCTGCGGATCCACGGCATGGTCGATCGTGAACTCGATCTGGACTTCGACGATCTGCGCACGAGAACGGCTGTGGCGCGGATGATCACGCTCACCTGCGTGTCCAACGAAGTCGGCGGTGAGCTCGCGGGCACCGCGGTCTGGACGGGGTATCCGCTGGCCGACCTGCTGGCCGAGGCGGGTGTCCGCCCCGGCGCGGATCTACTGCTGTCCCGCAGTGTCGACGGATTCACCGCGGGCACCCCGGTTTCCGCGGTGACCGACGGTCGTGACGCGCTACTGGCCGTCGGAATGAACGGCAATCCGCTGCCGATCGAGCACGGATACCCGGCCAGGCTGGTCGTGCCGGGTCTCTACGGCTACGTCTCGGCCACGAAATGGGTCATCGACCTGGAACTCACCCGTTTCGACCTGGCCAGTGCCTACTGGACAGACCGGGGGTGGTCCGCGCAGGCGCCGATCAAGGCCGCGTCCCGCATCGACGTGCCCGCCGCCTTCGCGACGGTGCCCGTGGGCCGGGTGGTCGTCGCGGGCGTCGCGTGGGCGCAGCGGCTCGGCATCGACCGGGTCGAGGTGCAGGTAGACGAGAACCCTTGGCAACAGGCCGAACTCGGCGCGGAATACTCGGTCGACACGTGGCGGCAGTGGTCCTGGTGGTGGGATGCCGTTCCCGGCACGCACACGCTGCGGGTGCGTGCCGTCGACCGTGTCGGCGTGGTGCAGACCGACGCGCGCGCCCGCCCGTTCCCCGACGGTTCGACCGGATGGCACAACCGGGTCGTCACCGTGCGGTGAAGCTCAGCCCGACCTCCGCCGTGGCGTGACCGAAGATCTTCTTCCCGTCGTGCGCGGCGGTGTCCTCGTCCCAGTGCGCCGGGTGGTAGTCCCGGACCGCCCGCGCGAACTCCCTGACCTTCTCCCGCCCGACCCGATAGCGGTCCTCGATCCGATATCGCTGCCCGACGAGCGAGTGGATATGGGTGATCGGATCGACCTGCCCCCGTAGAGACTCGATGACCTCCACCACCGAACTCCTTCTCTCCGAACGACCAACGGTCAGTTCTCGCGTGCCCGCGGGGCGCGGTCGCGAATCGCGTCACCCACCATGGTGCGCACCGCGTCACGCAATCCGTACAGCGGATGCTGCGGCGCGCCCCCCGCTCCCGGATCTTCGCGCAGTTCCCGCATCAACGCCCAGCACAGCGCGAGCATGACGAGCAGGAAGGGCAGCGAGACGAGAATCGTCGCCGTCTGCAAGGACTGGAGCCCGCCCGCGACGAGCAGTACCGCCGCGACCGCCGCCATCAGGGTGCCCCAGGTGACGACCAGCCAGGACGGCGGATGCATCGAGCCGCGACTGGTGAGCGAACCCATCACCAGCGAGGCCGAATCCGCGCTGGTCACGAAGTAGGTCATCACCAGGATCACCGAAAGCCACGACGTGACCGTGCCGAGCGGCAGCGCGTCGAGCATGCCGAACAGCGAGGCTTCGGCATCGGCCGCGTTCGCGGCGAGGTCGGCGACGCCGGTGCTGGTCAACCGGATGGCGCTGCCGCCCATGACACAGAACCACACGACCGTCGCCCCGCTCGGCACGAGCAGCACCCCGATCAGGAATTCACGGATGGTGCGGCCCTTGGAGATCCGCGCGATGAAGGTGCCGACGAACGGCGCCCACGACAGCCACCACGCCCAGTAGAAGATCGTCCACTGCCCCATCCAGTCCGGATCCGCGTACGCGCCGGTGCGGGTGGACATCGGCAGCAGATTGAACAGGTAGTTGCCGACGGTGGACGGAATGGTATCGAGTATGTACACCGTCGGACCGAGGACGAAGACGAAGACCATCAGCACCGCGGCCATCACGATATTCATGGTGGACAGCCATTTCACGCCCCGGTGCAATCCGGAGAACGCCGACGCGACGAAGGCTGCCCCCAGGGCGATGATCACGACGAGTTGCGTCGTGACGGTATCGGGCGCTCCGGCGGTCAGGTGCAGGCCCTTGGTCACCTGGAGCGCGCCGAGTCCGAGGCTGGTCGCCGTCCCGAAGACGGTGGCGAAAACCGCGAGCAGATCGATGGCCTGACCCTGCCACCCGGCGGCGCGGCGGACTCCGAGCAGCGGCACGAACGCGGCCGACAGACGGTTGCCGCGCCCCTTGCGGAATCCGGCGTAGGCCAGCGCGAGTCCCACGACCCCGTAGATCGCCCACGGCGTCAGCGTCCAGTGGAACAGCGAGTATTGCAGCGCCGTGCTCGCGGCGGCGGTCGACTGCGGTGCGACACCCGTCGACGGCGGCGGCGCGGCGAAATGCTGGAGCGGTTCGCCGACGCCGTAGAACATCAGCCCGATTCCCATTCCCGCGCTGAACATCATGGCGATCCAGGCCAGGTTGTCGAACTCGGGTCTCGCGTCGTCGGGGCCGAGCCGGATGACGCCGTAGCGGCTCACCGCGATCACCACGCACAGGACAAGGAAGATGTCGGCGGCGACGACGAACAGCCAGTCGAAATTCCCGATCACCCAACCGAGCGCGGATTCGGACGCGGACTCGAAACTGTCGCCGCCCAACGCGGCCCACCCGACCACGGCGACGACCGCCGCGACGCCGATACCGATGAGGCGCAGATCGGGCGCGGGGGGCTTCTCGTGCACGTCGGTAGCCATCGGACCCACTATCGACTGTTGCCAGCAGTTTGCCGAATGGGCGCGCCGGTGCGGTCGTCCGCACCGCTGTCGGTGGCTCGCGGCCCCGTCACCACGGATTCGTACAATGTCCGAGATTTGTGTTCGCTCGAAGATCGGATATACGCGTGGCCCGTACTCTCTCCGTCTCGGACAGCATCGTCGTCGCGGCCGATGCCTCGGCGCTCTACGACAAGATCAGCGATCCCACCCTCATGGGTGGCTGGAGTCCCGAGAACCTGGGTGCGACCGTCCACGCCCCCGCGGACACCGCCTACGTCGGCATGACCTTCGACGGCCGCAACAAACGCGGCGCGATTCGGTGGACGACCCGCTGCACGGTGACCGCCGCCGAGCCGGGCGCGCGCTTCGCCTTCCGCGTCCACGCGATCGGCCGAAAGAAGCCCGTGGTGAAGGCGCCCATCGCCAGCTGGGAATACCGGTTCGAGACCACCCCGGACGGCACCCGGGTGACCGAGACCTGGACCGATGACCGCCGCTCCTGGCCGGACGCGGTCGCCGACGTCTTCGACAAAGTGGTCACCCGAGGCCACACCTTCGCCGACTTCCAGCGCAAGAATATCCGCCGAACCCTCGCCAACCTCAAATCGGCCGTGGAACAACAGGACTGAGGTTTGCCATCCGGGCGTGCGCGGTCGGGCGCGATGCGCGATGATGCTCGCCATGTGGGTGAAGATGTCATTCTCCGAAGCCGACGAGGCGCTGGGCCTGACGCGCTTCGAGAAATTCGACGCCGGTTTCGACGCGGCCTACGTCCATTCGGGCCATCTGCGCGCCGACGGTGATTGGACCGGCGGCGATCTGCGGGCGGCGGTCGGTGTCGGGGAGGACGAATCGCTGGGTGAGCTCGTCATGTTCGTCGTCGACGGTGATCTGACGGTCGACGGCGTGCTCGACCTGGACGGGGGCGCGCGGGAATCCCTCGGTCTGCTGGTGACCGGCGCCCTCACCGCCCGGATCGTCGACGTGGACGCCACCATGCTCTTCGTGTTCGGCGGCGCGGATATCGCCCGGCTCATCAAGTTCACCACCACCGACGGGACCCTGTCGATCGCGGGTCGAACCCGTTGTCCACTGGTGATTTTCGACGAGGGCGACCTCAATGTCACCGCTACCGGCCACATTCTGTCCCGCAGATCCGAGGGGCCCGCCGAACCGTACGAGGCCGAGTCGGCCGAATCCGACGACGATATCCCCGGATGGGGCTGGCCGACCGTCACCCTCACCAGGGCGGAAGTGCCCGCCGCCCTGGACGAATCGCTCTACGACGACCAGAACTGGGTGGACGGCGAGCGGGAGCTGGCCTTCGCCAGGGCCGGTCGGCCTCTGCTGCGCGCGGACTACCCGGCTCTCGGTTGACCGGAGCCGGGTCGCGGGTCGCGCTCAGTCCTCCGCGACGGTGACGGTGACGTCGATATTGCCGCGCGTCGCGTTGGAGTAGGGGCAGACCTCGTGGGCCTTGTCGGCGAGGGCCTGTGCCTCCTCGCGCGACAGGTGCGGCAACGACACCTCGAGGGTGACCGTGAGCGCGAATCCGCCCTGGTCGTTCGAGCCGAGCCCGACCTTCGCGCCGACGGCGGAGTCGGCGATATCGGCGTTCGCGGATTTGGCGACCAGTCGCAGTGCCGAATGGAAGCAGGCCGCGTAGCCCGCCGCGAACAGCTGCTCGGGATTGGTGCCCTCGCCGCTGCCGCCCAGTTCCTTCGGCATGGCCAGGTTCACATCGACCTTGCCGTCGCTGGTACGGGCGTGTCCGTTGCGTCCGTCGCCGGTCGCCAGGGCTTCTGCGGTGTACAGAACATTCATGTCGGACTCCTCGGGTCTGCGGATTTCGGTTACAGCGAATACGGTAGCCAGCAATTAGATTGTGCACAATGTAATTTGGAGTGGTCCGCGTCACAAAAAACTCGCGCAAAGCCTTGAGAATGAAGTTACAGATGGCGTATGTTTGTCTCATTCCCCTGGTAGATCTGCGGGTGTAGGAGGCGAGATGCGACGCGGGATCCTCGCGAGAGCGGTCATATCGGCGGGCGCGGACGCGCCGGCCGGCACCGCCGAACGCATCCTGGACGCCGCGCTCACGCAATTCGAGACCGTCGGCATCAAACGCACCACGGTCGAGGACATCACCCGGCGCGCACGGCTGGCGCGGGTCACGCTGTACCGGCACTTCCCCGGCAAGGACGACATCGTCGAGGCCGTCATCCTGCGCGAGATGGGCCGGTTCCTCAACGCGCTGGAAGCCGAGATGGCGGGTTTCTCCTCGACCGAGGACAAACTCACCGAGGGTTTCGTCTTCTCGGTGGCCTTCCTGCGCGCGAACGTGCTGCTGAACCGGCTGCTGGAAATCGAACCGGATTCGCTGCTGCCCTACCTCACCGTCGACGGCGGCGCTCTGGTCGAGACCGGGGCCGCGTTCCTGGCCGTCCAGCTCGCGCGCGACGCGCTGGAGGATCGCTCGGGCGAGGAACTGCGAGTCGTCGCCGAACTCGCCGTGCGCATCATGCTGTCGTTCCTGCTCACGCCCTCGCGCGGTATCGCCATCGATGACCCGGCCGACGCCCGCGCCTTCGCGCGCCGCCACCTCAACCCCCTGCTGCTCGGCCACCCGAGCGGCGCGGACCGGGCGGGGGCGCGACGATGATCGGCCGCCCCGCGCGCCCTCGAGACCTTCGCAGTATGTCGCCGCACTCGACGGGGAGCGTGGCGATCGACCGATAGAGGAGGACTGCCATGGTGGCACTCCGATCCCGCAAGAACCGCGTCCCGGAGAACGGACTGTTCGTCGAGATGCCGAACGGACTGTTGGACCGGGCGATCCGGCGGATACCGGAACGTCGCGGCATCCTCGCCGAACCCCCGGCGGGCAGCGGTCTACAGCCGATCCCGGGACATGCCGGACTACCGTGGCTCGGCGATTCGCTGCAATCGCTGCACTACGGGTCCGCCTACACCCTCGCCATGGTCGAGCGCTTCGGAAAACTGGTGTGGTCGAGAGGATTCGGCCGCGATATGGTGCTCGCCGCCGGTGGCGAGGCGATCGACTCGGTGCTGAGCAATCGCGACCGGGCCTTCGTCACCGGGCAGAAGGATCTCATCGATCCGTTCTTCCACGGTGGTCTGCTGCTGCTCGATTTCGAGGAGCACCGGCTCGATCGGCGCATCATGCAGCAGGCGTTCATGCCCGACCGGCTGCGCGCCTACTTCACCAGGGTTTCCGAACTGGTCGGCGAACGTGTCGGGCAGTGGCAGGTCGGAACGCCGATGAAGCTGTACCCGTCGGTGAAGAAGCTGTCGATGAATATCGCGGCCGATGTCTTCATGGGGGTGCGGCTCGGACCGGAAGCCGACCGCCTCGCCTCCGCCTTCGAGGCCATGCTGCTCGCCTGTGAGTCACCCGTCCGGTTTCCGGTCCCCGGCGGTCGCTGGCGGTCCGGGCTGCGCGGGCGCAGGGAACTGGAACGGTACTTCGCCGAGATGGTGCCCGCCAAGCGGACCGGCACCGGGTCGGACTTCTTCACAGCGCTGTGTCATATAGAGACGGAGGACGGCGAGCGCTTCAGTGACCGCAAGGTCATCGACCACATGATCTTTTTGCTGCTGGCCGCGCACGACACCGCGACCATCACCACGACCGTCGCGGCGTACTTCCTCGGCAAGCATCCGGACTGGCAGCGCCGTGTGCGCGCGGAATCCCTCGCGCTCGGCGACGGCCCGCTCGACGTCGACGCCATGAACTCCCTCACCTCACTCGACCTGGTGATCAAGGAATCCATGCGCATCATCGCGCCGGTGCCCTTCATCATGCGCAAGGCCGTGAAGGACACCGCGATCGACGGCCACTTCGTCCCGGCGGGCTCGAATGTGGTGCTCGGCGCGATCGCCAACCACTTCCTGCCCGAGTATTGGACCGATCCGTGGAAATTCGACCCGGACCGCTTCGGCCCCGAACGCCGCGAGGACAAGGCCCACCGCTACGCCTGGATGCCCTTCGGCGCGGGTGTGCACAAATGCATCGGCATGTACTTCGCCATGCACGAGGTCAAGGTCATGCTGCACACCATGCTGCGCGACTACGAGTGGGACTTTCCCGCGGACTACGAGATGCCGTGGCAGATGAGCGCGCTGCCCTTCCCCAAGGACGGTGTGCCGATCACCCTGCGCGGGCGCGGGTGATCGCGCCGCGTCAGGCGGAGGTGCCCTCGACCAGGAACATGTAGCTCTTCTCCTCCACGCGCCGTGCGATCCGCCAGGCGCCGTCCACCCTGACCAGGGTGTCCAGGTACCACAGGCCGCACAGCATCAGGGTCTTCGCGCCGTCCTGGCCGGGGACGAGCATCGGGTTGTGACAGATGGTGCGCGCGGTGGCGGTGTCGCCGTCGACGGTGACCGACGAGTTCGCGACCAGGTGCTGGAAGGCGGGGAAGTTGGGCATGACCTGCGCCAGGAACTTCTTGGTCTCGGTGAGGTCGCCCGCCGATCCGCCCATGGCCGAGTAGTCGACGTGGGCGTCGGGGGTGAACACCTCGTCGAGCAGATCCCACTGTTCGGTGTCGACGGCGTGGGCGTAGCGAACGAGCAGGTCCTGGATCTCCAGGCGGTCGGAGATCTCTTGCAGCGACAACACGGGTGCCTCCGGGGGGTGCGTGGCGGGTCTGCGCAATGGCACCAGGGGACGGCTCGGCGCGCAAGAGGCGTCGTTTCGGCGCGGGTTTCGGGGGTGTGTACGCGACCGGGGTCACTATTTCGGAGTGATCCCCGCCACATAACGGCGGTATAACGACAGGTATGTCATTTATGACTTTCCGGTCTCGAACTGGGTCGATGCCGGAAATCTGACCATGCGGTCAAAAACGGACCGGCGTTATCGGCACGTGATCTATCGCGAACTCTTGGCTACTGTCGTAATCGAGCCCGGATCACCGAGATGGGCTAGTAACTCGAATCGCCGAACACCGTAATCCTGTCCCACGGTTCGAGAATCCCCGACATTTCCTGGGGGCAGGGTCCCGGCTGAAGTCGCGCCGGGTCGGACGGGCGCAGGCAGGAAACTTCGAATGTCGCATAACAAGATCAGCACCCGTGTCCTCGGATTCGCCTCGATCGTGGGCGCCCTCGTTGCCATCCCGCTTGGCCTCTCCACGGCCACCGCTTCGGCCGACAGCGGCCACAACTGGGACGCTGTCGCGCAGTGCGAGAGCAGCGGTAACTGGAACACCAACACCGGCAACGGTTTCGGCGGCGGTCTGCAGTTCACCCCGAGCACCTGGGCCGCCTACGGTGGCTCCGGCTCGCCCGAGAACGCCAGCCGCGACGAGCAGATCCGCGTCGCCGAGAACGTCCTCGACGGTCAGGGACCGGGCGCGTGGCCGGTGTGTGGCGCGTACCTCTGAGTCGCACCCCGCTACTGACGTAGTCATAGCATTCTCGACGCCCGCCGTTAATATTCGGCGGGCGTCGAGCTATTTCTCCGTAATGCACGCCACATCGATAGTTCGACTATTGAATTAATAATCGTGCATCGTGGTGCATATATCGAAGATCCCATGACGGCGCGATATCACAAGTCGGTGCGCGCTCCTGTGAGCACCGCCCGTCACCCGATCCCGGCCCTCCCGAACGGCCGGATCGGCCGTCACCCGGCCTGTGATCTCGGCCGTCACCCGGCCTGTGATCTCGGCCGTCACCCGGCCTGTGATCTCGGCCGTCACCCGGCCCGTGGCCTCGGCCGTCACCCGGCCCGTGGCCTCGGCTGTCGCTGGGGCTGTGGCCTCGGCTGTCGCTCGGCCCGTGGCCTCGGCCGTCACCCGGCCTGTGACCTCGGCCGTCGCTCGGGCTCGGGCTGTTGCCCCCCGCCGTCGCCGGTCCGTGACGTCACGGACCGATATTCCACAGACACATCCCACCCCCACGGAGGACTCCGGTGAACTCGATCATCGATCTCGGCTCGGCCGCCCTGAATCTGGCGAATGTGGTGACATCCATCGCCGGGAACATCACCTACCTGCTCCAGGCATGGCATGTGATCTGACCGCGCCGCCCCGGTGGGTCCGCGGCGGCCGGTGGTCGTCGCGACGGGTTTCCGTGTCTCGGCCCGTACCACCCCGTCGCTCCTCTAGCGTTGGCACGGTCGTGACGCCGAGAGGGGCTGGGATGCGATCGGGGATGCTGGGGCCTGTGCAATTGCGGGAGCGAGTCGAGTCCGGCGAACTCGACACCGTTCTGGTCGTGATGACCGATATGCAGGGCAGATTGCAGGGAAAACGCTGCTCGGCCCGGTATTTCCTGGACGAGGTGGTCGGCCATGCCACCGAGGCCTGCGACTATCTGCTCGCGGTCGACGTCGAGATGAACACCGTCGACGGCTTCCGTGACTCCTCCTGGGATACCGGCTACGGCGATTTCGTGCTGAGACCCGATCCGGCCACGCTGCGGCTGGTGCCGTGGCAGCCGGGAACCGCTCTCGTGCTCTGCGATGTCGAGCGGGTGCGTCCGGAAGGCGAGCCGGTGCGGGTCTCACCGCGCCAGATCCTGCGGGCGCAACTGGATCGGCTCGCCGAGCGCGGCCTGCGCGCCTACGTCGGCACCGAACTGGAGTTCCTGGTGTTCGACGACACCTACGAATCGGCCTGGGCGGGCGGGTACCGGGGTCTGACCGCCGCCAACCAGTACAACGT